>JAYEPB010000027.1:0-19378 GCA_034723595.1 Nanobdellota archaeon | reverse complement strand
CTTTTTTCTATTACTTGAAAGCACTTCTTGCTTGATTGTATTCACCCTTTCTCAACTTTGCAGATGCAAGTTTCCAGAACTTCGTAACCGAAAACAAATATAACAGGGCTTAGCCAAATGTTAAATCCAATAATTTCAAATTACTAAAAAGTAAATATATCAAAAACTACTTATCACTGACTATCTCAATAATGTCCCTGTGTTTCAGCTTATAATCTTTTCCTACAGTCATCTTTGTCTTGACATCTATTGCTCTGATAAACTTATTTCCAAGGTCAGTATGTATTTTATAAGCAAAATCAAGCGCAGTTGATTCTTCAGGAAGAAGGAAACAATCAGGAAGGACATTGCCATGCTGATCCTCAAGTTTGTTTACTCCTCCAGGAAAGATTGCTATGTATTTGAGCAGCTCAAACACTGCTGTGTTCAGCACATCCTGCACCCCAGTTGTACCCCATTTGTCAAGGATTGTAGTCTTGATGAAATTAAGTGCAGTTTTTTGTTTCTCATTAAGCTGTGATTCATTTTTGAAAGAGAATGTGTCTTCACCAGGGATATAATCTATAAGTTCATGCTTTGCAGCTTCTCTCAATGCAAGTTCGCTTTCTGCTGAACACGGAATCAGCATATAATCTGTAAATTCTTCCTTAAGCCTATTAAAATTTGCTTCTGCTTCAGGAATATCAATCTTATTGCATGCTATAATCATTGGTTTTGTCTGTTTTCGCAGCTCCTGCGCAAGCCTGAATATACTATCATCATCCCATGCTATAACTGATT
Organism: Nanobdellota archaeon; assembly: GCA_034723595.1. GTDB lineage: Archaea > Nanobdellota > Nanobdellia > Woesearchaeales > JAGLGH01 > JAGLGH01. Next base: position 18,598 of record JAYEPB010000027.1, on the reverse strand, counting down.
CTGTATTAAGATTAAGCTTTTTTATTGCAGCTTCGACCATCTCTTCTGTGACTCTAAGACCTGACAACTGTTTTGCTACAGCCTTATGCACTTCCTGTTTTGTTTGCTGCGTCTCTCTTGCAAACTTATCCCACCCTTTTTTTATGATTCCCAGATACCAATAATCAAGTTCCTCTTCAAGAAACCTTATGTCATTTGCAGGGTCATACTCACCTGGATTTATTGACTCGCCTTTCTCATTGGTTGCGCCTGCGCAATCAATCACATGAATCAGCACATCTGCCTGCCTAAGATCATCAAGAAACTGATTTCCCATGCCTTTGCCTTCATGCGCTCCAGGCACAAGACCTGCCACATCAATAAGCTGAACTGGAACAAATCTTTTATTCCTGATACAGAATCCATCTCTTGGATTGCACTGCACGCCTAATTCCTTATCTACGCAGTCAATCTTGACATAGCCCACACCTGAATTTGGCTTGATTGTCGCAAAAGGATAATTAGCTATCTCTACTTCAGCCAATGTGGCTGCTTTGAAGAATGTTGATTTTCCTATATTTGCTTTTCCGACTACTCCTACTATCATTGTATTGTAAAATTGTGCAGGGTATAAAAAGTTTTCTTTTAAATTATCTTACAATGATTATTGAATTAACGAATCTTCCTCTAACTTAAAGAGTAATTCCCAACCCTCCTTAGGATTATCTGAAAATGTCTCATATAGTATTTTTTGGTCTTCATATAGAGACATATCAGTAACCTCATTAATTAAAGGATGAGAATCAATCAGCTCGCCGTTTCTTGTTAAATCATCTTCTAATCTATCCAAGTATGTTGATATTTTATCAACCCAACGGATTAAGGAATCCTGAGTTTGAATTAAATATAGTTCTTGTTCGTTTAATTCTGTTTTAAGAATATTTGTATTTTGTCTTCTTTCGTATAATCTCTGTTGTTCTAGAGTTTTGTTCTCATTTTGTTCAAATACATTTGCAATATTTGTCATTTTTTTACCTTATTTTCCTTATTTAATCCTTTACCTTAAAATCCACATCAATCGCATCGTTATCTGCCTGAGGCTTTTTTCTTACTGGCTTTGACCTGGATCTCCTGAAGATAATTGGCTTCTTGAGGAAAAGCAAAGGAACAAGAACCAACAGCAATATGCCCAGAATAACCAGGGCAAAAAATCCTATAATAATAAAAAGATAAGCCCCAGTGATAAAAGAAAGAATCTTCCATTCTTTATCTTTAGCTATAAGATAAATAAAATATACTAGAATGAGTGTAATAAAAGTTCCTGATATGCTGAATCTTTTTTTATGTCTCATGTTTTTATTTATTGTTAATCTCATAAAGCTCGCTAAGATTAAGCTCAAATGCTGCTACTGGCATCTGCAGGTCAAAATTGTCAAGAATAGCAGGCGAGATCTCCCCTATATAAGCTATATTTTTGCTGTTTACTGCAATCCTTGCAACCCTTCCTGGAATAAAGCTGGGGTGGTCTGTTTCAGCAGTTTCATAGCTGCAATCTATCTGCTTTAGAAGATAATCAAACACCTGCTTTATTTTTGTAAAATCTGAGTCTTCTCCGCACAATGCAACAGCAAGTCTTGTATCTTCTTTTACATTTGTTTCTTTTGATTTATCTTTCTTGAACACAATACCTATATTAAATAGATTTTGAGGATATTCATTATGCTTGTTACTGCGCAGCACTTCCATTATTGATGGAATAATCCATGCCCGCATTGAGCTGTACTCAATATTAAGCGCGTTCTCTAGTTCTACAAGGGGAATGTCAAGTCCCATCATTGAGGTTTGGTTATTTTTTGAAGTTATGTGATACGTATTGACTTCAATAAGCCCGAGACCTGCAAGGATATTGTTAATTTTGTTTTTGAAAACTGCAAATCCGCTTTCCTTTCCAATTGTTGAAAGATGAGGTATCTCATGCTCAAAGTTTTCATAGCCATAAGCGATAGCTACATCTTCTGCAAGATCTACCTGATGAAGCACATCTGCCCTATATGCAGGAACAAGCGCTTTGCCTTTATTAAACCCATAGCCCATCTTTTCAAGACATTTAACTATCTCTTTCTCGCTAAGCTGCAGCCCAAGGCGTTTATTGATATAATCAATATCAAGCTCCATCTCTTCTGGCTCAAGGTTTGGAGTTACAAGCTTCTTATCAGGATATTCAAGTTCCATAGAATATACTTTTCCTCCCATGTCTGCCAATGCTGTGACAATCATATTAAGGCATTTCTCAAGCGTGTCCATATCAAAGCCACTGCATTCTACAAATACCTCTCTTGTGCCTTCACTTATCTTGCCAGTAGTATTTGAATTAATTATTGGCGGCATTGAAAGTATGCTGCCTGTTGCATCTTTGAAAAAAGAGATTTTATTCATTCCTTCAAGCAGATGCCCATATTCTTTTCCAGCAGGATGCTGAGACAATACCTGCAATGCAGTTATTTCCTTAGGAAACTCAAGAGGCTGGAATTTGACCTTTTTTGGATCCTCAGCAAAGAATGTGATTGGTGTCTTGATATGCTCAAGAGGATATACACCTATTGCTGCCTTTTTTCTGTTTCTTCCGAATGTGATATGAAGCTTTTCCTGAATCTGGATTATCTCCTTTATCTTTTCATCTGTGAAGTTCAACTCTCTGACAATAGCACATGCTGTGAAAGGCCTGACACCTGCTACTGATTTATCTATTATGACTTTTGCGCCAGAAGGCTGGACATCATATTTTCTTAATCCTGTTTTCTCTCCGATAAAAGAAGCAAACGCCCTTGCAAAACCCTGCTCAGATAACATATCAGGCCTGTTTGGGAATACTTCTACATTTATCTCATTCCCCTCTATGCTTTCAAGATCTGTTCCAAGCATGGATATCCTATCTTTAAGCTGGTCAAGAGGAAGCTTTTTTCCTACAAGTTCTTCGAACACTTTTTTATTCAGTTTTATTGTTGGCATTTTTATTTCATCCAGGATTTCATTTCTCTTATCTGCTTAAGGTCATTCCTGTAAAGGTCTCTAATATCGGTTATATCATAATATTCAAGTATTATTCTGTCAAATCCTGGCCCCCATGCAAGTACAGGGACATCTTTACCCAGCAGAGGCTCTACAACTTCTGGTCGCAGTATTCCTGCTCCGCCAAATTCAAGCCATTTTTTATGGACTGGATGAAATATGTCTATCTCAATACTGGGTTCAGTGTATGGGAAGAAAGCAGGCCTAAACCTTGCTTTGGGATATCCCATCTTTTTGAAAAATTCTTTTAGATATCCAAGCAGATTCCTGAAATTAGCATCAGGGTCAATCACGATGCCTTCAGTTTGATTAAACTCAAATAAGTGCGACCAGTCAAGTGCCTCATTTCTGAAGCATTTTCCTACTGCAAAGAATTTCGCAGGATAATCCTCTTTTTTTAGTTTTGCCAATGTATTTGAAGATAATACTGTTGTATGTGTTCTCAGGACATTCAGCTTTGCATCGTCTTCGCTCCACTTGTACATCCAGCCCTTGCTTCCTATGTCTCCGCCATGTTCATGCATAGCCTTTACTTTTTTTATAAGCTTTGCATCTGGCAGCTTTCCTTGTTTAGGGTCTTTTATGTAAAAAGTGTCCTGCAATTCCCTCACTGGATGATCCTGAGCTGTAAATAACGCATCAAAGTTCCAGAATGAAGTATTAATCATGTTTCCTTCCATTTCTGTGAATCCCATTTCAAGCCATATCTTCTTTGCAGATCCTATAGCCTGGTCGACAAAATGCTTCCTGCCTCCGTTAATTGCAGGCACATTTATCTTGACATCATATCTCCTGAATTTCTTGCCTTTCCATGTGCCTTTCTTTAGCATATCTGGGGTTAATTTATCCAGAGCATCGCTTGGCTTGAGCTTTATTACAACTAATTTTTGACCCAGTTCTGTAAGTTTTGTAGTTCTTTCTTTAGTAAGCACAGTTTTGATTATGTCTTTTCTTTTGCTGAATATATCATAAGCAAACTTTTCTTCAGGACTTAGGTCAGCAAGGGAGAGTGTTTTATGAGATAATTGTTTTAGAAATTTGTCTTCAAGGCTTTCTTTATTTAGTAATTTTTTGCCTTGTTCTGTGATTTCTATCTTTTGGTTATTGAAATTGATTGCTGCTTTCTTTTTGAGCATTCCTATGCATGCATTAAGTTCTTCTTTATCAAGCCCTGCCATCTTTATTATATCCTGCATTGACAAGGGCTTGTCTTTAATCGCAATAATAAATCTATTTTCAGGCAATCCTTTTTTAAGATAATCTTTTCCGTTTTTCTCAAGGCTCACCAGCTCTTTTGTTTCTGCTTTTATCTTGATTATATCTTTGTTTTCCATCCACTGGAGCGCTCTCATCACTTCTACCTGCGAAAGCCCGGATGCATCTACTATATCTGCAAGAGCAGTATGCTTTATCAACAAGGGCAGCACTTTCTGCTCAAGCGGGTGAAGTCCCTCAATCAGTTTCTGGATTTTTTTCTCTTCTGCCATCTTTCTTTACTTTAAAATTAATCTTGTTATATAAACTTTTCTTTAGATTTTGGCTGCTGCATAGAACTTTTCGCTTCACTGCCAGTCATTCCTAAATCCTGCATAAGAGCCATCATGTCTCTTGGAGCACGCATAGCATAAGGGTCTTTGGCAAAACTTGCTGTTATCATATGCAGGTTGTATTTCCTGCAGATCCTTATGTTCTGGCTTATTCTTGCCATGATTGCAGTGCGTTTTATGCCTTTGCTTTTAAGAAGCATAGAAAACGAGAATGCAATAGCAATCTTATTCTTTTGCGCAAATTTGCCAAGAACCTGATTCATGCCGCTTGCCTTATGGTGAATAAAATCTTTTTTTGATACGCATTCAAGCCCATAAATAATATCAATATATCTTGATTCAAATACTGGCCTGTTCTGCTCTCCTGCTTGTGCAATAACAATCTCTTTTTCAATCCTTGCCTTGTTGATGTTTTTGGTCTCTACAATTGCTGCTGTTATGATTTTGATTTTGCTGTCTTTTGTTTTTGGGTAGCCCTTCTTATTGAATTGATATGCAAAGATAAGATGAGTATAGCCTAGCTTTTGGGCTATCTCTATGAATTCTTTCTCATTTCTATCTGGAACCACTATATCACAGAACATAACTATAAGATAATCAGGGGTTTATATAAATGTTTTCAAAATTTTCAAAAAAAATCTTGGAGATGTTAAATCATTTGTATATATCATCATGGTGTCCTATTCTATCAAAGAGAATATGTTCCTTGGATTTTGTCACCTTAAATAATAATACAAATGATTTGTCTATGTGCGCCCGTTTGTATTCTGACAGGCCATGCCTGAGGTTTTTGAAGTTATCAATTGTTTTTTCATCACTGGAAATAATATGTTCAATCTTCTTATAGATTATAGCTGCTCTTACTGGGGCTTTTTTAGAAAGCTTGGCCAGAACAACCTTAAGTCCATCAGAAATATCAAAAGAAAACATATTTATTCAACACCACAAAGTTTACGCAAATCTTTTAAAGCCATTTTTCTATGCCCATGCTTATTAATATGCTGCTCACAAGACTTGATTACATCTACAACTATCTCATCTTTGACTTCTTTGTCAATAAATTCTTCCCCAAATAAATCAGCAAATTTTTCAAGAGCCTCAGATTTGTCCTTTAAACCAAATTTTTCTTTTATTACTCCTAAAATCCTGCTTGCATATTCTGATACATGTAAATTCATGCTTACTTTCTTCATATTATTTCACCAATTCTATGTTAGTTGAAGTTAGTTTAAATAACTTTTGGTTTTTATTGGATGGATTCTTTGAAAAAGTCCTATCCTATTAGAAAATCCATAAAAGATTATTAGATATCCTAAGAAATCCAGAGCATTACAAGATTATAATCAAATAATTTTTCTTTCTGCTTTATCAGGAGGGTATTATTGCCATGAATATCTGATGTGTATAATATCTTATGGTTCATGATTAATTTAAAATAAAGTTTAACTTATATATTTTGAATTTGATGCATATCAAGATTATCAGAAATATCCTTCTTCTTCGACTTATAAAATCTATCAACTTTGAACTGGTTTCTTAGGGAAAAGAATGATGTGGTAAGTGAATACGCCAATATCGTTGCTTCATATGAATGTGTTTCGTTGTATATTATTGTTGTAGGGATGTATCTTGCCAATTCTAAGCCTAATCCAAACATGCCAGCTATTGATTTTTTGATTATCCTGCTTGTTCTATCCTCTCCTTTGGTTATTGCTTCTTCCATCAAAGTCTTGTAATTTTTTATTCCTAATATTGATGGGACTATTTCAGAAATATATGGAATAAAAAGTCTAAAGACAGATTTATCAAAATCATATTTTGCTGCCTGCCAAAGAGATTCTGTTTTATATATCTGTTTCAGCTCTTTAAAATGCTCTTTGCTCATAATTAATCCAGAATGAAGTTTAGTTTATAAATTTTCACCTAATTATCTCAGCCCTTTCCACAGCAGCCATAACAATACCTTCAATGTCCATCTTTTCTTCTTCTTTTTCTATATGTTCTATCCTGCCTTTTGTGAGTGGACTTATAGGCAAAAGGCTGCACTTGCCAGAAGTCTTTGTGGATGCTTCAAATGTCCCGATCTCTTTTGCAAGATTTATTATTTCCTGCTTGTTCATTCCTATAAGCGGTCTAAGCACAGGAAGCTCGCTTGCTCTGTTTTCACAGTAGATGTTTTCAATTGTCTGGGATGCAACCTGACCTATGGCTTCTCCAGTAATAATCGCTTTAGCGCCTTCTTTTTCTGCTACTGCATTAGCAACTCTGTACATGAATCTTTTGCAGATAATGCACCTTAATCTTTGGCTGACTAAATCCTTTATATGCTTCTGAATCTTGCCGAAATTTACAATATACAGCACTGAGTTGGGGTCAAACCGCTTGAGAATATTGAACATTCCTTTAGCATACTCTTTTTCTTTCTTATCAGCAAATGGATAATTATAATTAAAAACATAGACATTAGTGCATCCTCTTTTCATTGCCATCCATGCAGCAACAGGGCTGTCTATGCCTGTGGATAGAAGTGTAGCCACTTTGCTGCTTGATCCTACTGGCAGACCGCCATAGGCTTTGATCTTCTCATGAAAGACATAAGCCTTCCCTTCTACAAGTTCAATATAGAATGTGAACTGAGGGTCTTTTAGTTTGACTTTTGCATCAGTTTTATTCACGACAATCTCTCCAATCTCCCTTTCAACATCAAGCGATGTCTTTTTAAATGACTTATCTACTCTCTGACAGCGAATGCAGAATGTGTTGTCTTTATTTAATCCAGTATATTTAATCTGAACAATGACTTCTTTTTTTATGCTTTCAAGATCCATAGCTGTTTCTTTTGCATACGAGAATGATGATATTCCGAATACGTCTTTAAGAGAATAAGCATTTTCTGGAGATTTGATTATTATCCTCCCTCTAATCCTATTGATTGAGCTAAATTCCTTACTATTGGATTTAAGATTAAGTTTGATGTTATCAACCAGTTTTCTTTCGAATTCAAACCTGTTTTTTCCTTTCAGACCAATCTCATCATATCTTATTATGATTGTATCTATCTTGCTATTTAGCATCTAGTTGAATCTATGTGGAGCTGTTATTAAAAGCTTTTGGGTTGTTGAAAACATAAGGTATTTATATCAACAAGATTATTATTTATAAAAGAGGTGGATTGCTGATTATAAGAAAAAAAGCATAGTTTATGCAGGAGAGAGAAACAATTTACCTTGCAATTTTTTAATAATTATACGAAAATTATTTATACTAGTTATGTTTACAATATTTTAGTATGTTTAAAGACTCAATAATTGGACATGTAAATGACTTTATGGATTCTGTTAGTCAGTGTGTTATATATACAATTATTGGGGCAACTAGACTGGTCAAATTTGTCAAACCAGTGATGTGCTAAAGTCAAAGGAAAATAAACCTTTTGGCGCGACGCAAATCACTGGTAATCGAATTCTAATTGATTTACTTGTGATTTGCAATGCACTAGAAGGTTTTTGAAAAAAACTACAAAAAGGTGAGGGCATTGAAAGAAGCAAACCAAATGTGTGTATTGTGTGATGAGGCAATAACAAATCCAATATGCCTCGATTGTCTGCAAAGAAGTATGGAACAATGGGCATTAGAGATAAAGCCAAGTATTGTAGAAGACATAAAGATGAAATTATTTATCTTTAAGGCATATGACCATGAAGGCACAACATGCGTGGTTTGCGGGAATAATATCAATATTTGTGCACATTGCTTTTGCAAGGATATTTATGAATGGCTTTTGGATAAGCATCCAGAAACAGCAGAGAGCTTTTTGGTAAGCTTTAATTATGAGATACGCAGCCTATGCAGATTTTATTAAAAAGTTTCCTGCGAAAACTTTTTAACAGTGTGTGGTATAAACAGGCTGATATCTGGGAGATTATTGGTCTGTATTTTTTTAAATTATTTGTTTAGCATAGGCGTGATAGTTTGATTTTTAACCAAAAACATAGCCATATCCTAAAAGAAGCCTTTCTTACAACACTAAAATCAAACCCTTTATAAAGGATTACTGTTATTGGTTATTTATAACTGATTTTTAAAGTAGAACTTTAAAAGGATTTTGGTCTTTTTAAAGCATATTTCTTCTTTAAAAATACTAAATGGAAGTATAATTGGAGGGATTGATTAAAAATGGTTAAAAAACAGGGGAAAAAGGAAATAACTGTCGTTAATATCGTTGTTTCAACATCGCTGGAGCATGATATACCTCTTGAGAAGATGGCTGCGACTTTAAGCAATACAGAATACAACCCAGAGCAGTTCCCAGGTCTTGTTATCAGGATAAAAGACCCAAAAACCTCAGCTTTGATCTTCAGCAGCGGAAAAGTAGTATGCACTGGCGCAAGAAATCTTGCAGATGTACGAAAATCCCTTTCAAAAATAATAGAGAGTCTAAAAAAAATAAATATCAAAATAACAATCGAGCCAGAAATCAATATTCAGAACATTGTAGCAAGCGGAAGTGTGGGGATGGATCTTAATCTTAATGTCCTTGCAATGAAGCTCAAGAATACAGAATATGAACCTGAACAGTTCCCTGGCTTAGTATATAAACTTAAAGAAGCAAAAGCAACATTCCTATTATTCAGCAATGGCAAAGTTGTATGCACTGGAACCAAGACAGAAGATGAAGTCCATAAGGCTCTTGATATGCTGATTGAGAATCTTAAGAAAGTTAAATAAAAAATCCATTCGAGTCTGACATCGAGAGTAATTATGCAGCAGTTAGCTTGGTTATATAAATCATGTTATGGCAGGGGATTAGGGGGAGTGCTAGTTAGCAAAATTTTGCGGGAAGATAAAGTAGCTTCTTATTATATTGAATTATGGGGGATTTCAAAATTTGCGCGGCAAATCTTGGAAGAAAAGTTTAAATGGACGCTACACAACAGATTTCAAAGTTTCAGGAATTTTTTGAAGATAATTATCATGCTGAAATACTTGAGCTTATAAGAAAAGGTAATAATTTTATTATCGTTGACTTTGTAAAGCTATTGAACTATGATCCTGATCTTTCTACGTTCCTTCTTGATTATCCTGATGAATTGATAAAAGCAGCAGAGATAGCTATTGAAAAATTTGATCTCCCAAGCACCATGAAGAATTTTAAGGTGCGTTTTATCAAGCTTCCAGAAAGCCAGAACATAATGATAAGCAATATAAGGAGCAATCATATTGATAAGTTCCTTGTTGTCGAGGGTGTAGTGAGACAGAAATCTGATGTGAGACCACAGGTCACGACTGCCAGGTTTGAGTGTCCAAGTTGCGGCAATGTAATATCTGTAATCCAGCTTGAAAAAGCATTCAAAGAGCCGAATAAATGCGGTTGCGGCAGGAAGGGAAAATTTCGGCTTCTTTCAAAAGAGTTTGTTGACGCTCAAGGTATTGTCCTTGAAGAGGCTTCAGAAGACCTTGAGGGTGGAGAACAGCCTAAAAGGATGAATGTTTTTCTTAGCAGAGATCTTGTAAGCCCTTTGAGTGAAAAGAAGACAAACCCCGGCAGCAGAATACGAGTTGCAGGGGTGCTTAAAGAAGTTCCTGTTGAATTAAGAAGCGGGGCAAAAGCCACTCGATTTGATCTGATTATTGAATCAAATTCAGTTGAAGCAGTGCAGGAAGATTTTTATGATATCTGTATATCAGAAGAAGAAGAAAAAAGAATAATTGAACTTGCGAAAGACCCTAAATGCGTGCAGAAGCTTATCCAATCTGTTGCTCCTTCAATTTATGGGTATGAAAAGATAAAAGAAGCTCTCATCTTCCAGCTTGTGGGTGGCAACAGAAAGAAAAGACCAGATGGTGCTGTAACAAGAGGCGATATGCATGTCTTGTTAATAGGAGATCCAGGAGCAGCGAAATCTCAGCTCCTGAAAAGAATATCTCTTGTTGCTCCAAAAGCAAGATATGTGAGTGGCAAGGGTGTAAGCGGCGCAGGCCTTACTGCCTCGGTTGTTAAGGATGAGATGATGGGAGGCTGGGCTTTGGAAGCTGGCGCGCTTGTGCTTTCTAATAAAGGCTTCTGTCTTAGCGGAGATACTAAGATTTGGGATTCAACAGGCAGACTACTAAGTATAAAAGAGATATATGATGGCTTCAAAAGAAAAAGAAAAATATCAATCAAGCATTTTGACGAAAAAAAATTAAGATTAAAAGATTCAAAAATAAAACAAGTATCAAGAAGAACAGCCCAAAATCTGCTTGAAATCACCTTCGCTAACCAGGATTCTCTAAAGATAACTCCTGAACATAAGATTGCAGTATGGGATAATGGTGTGTACTGGAAAGAAGCTAAAGATTTAAAACAGAGTGATTATGCAATCACTTGTTTAGATTGGAAGTTGGACAGGACTAAAGTGTCTAAAAAAGAGATATACAAATCATTTGTTATCCCTAAAGTTAATGTTCTTATTTCTCAACTCAATACAAAATTAAAGAGGAATGATAAGAGATGCATATATAGATTTACAAAGATATCCGAATTGAAAAAGGGGAGGGGCATCACAAGGTCAAATTTGAAGAAGATTCTGTCTTGCCTGAAAGGTATAAAAGAGGTAAACCTCTCACAAGAATTCAAGATTCTTACAAGACTTGTGAATAATTATATTTGCCCTGTGAAAGTAAAATCAATTTCAGAATTAGGTCAAGATACAGTATATAATATTCAGGTGGATGATGCAGTGAACCAGAATTATTTTGCGAATTTCCTGCTTGTGCACAATTGCATGATAGACGAGATGGATAAGATGACTCCTGAAGACAGAAGTGCGATGCACGAGGCACTTGAACAGCAGACTGTTTCCATATCAAAAGCAAATATCCAGGCTACCCTACGCTGTGAAACAACAGTGCTTGCTGCAGCAAACCCTAAATTTGGAAGGTTTGACCCCTATGGAATCATTGCAGAGCAGATAAATTTGCCTCCTGCGCTAATAAACAGGTTTGACCTTATCTTTGCGATTAAAGACATACCTGAAATAGAAAAAGACAATAAAATTGCAGGGCATATTCTTAAGCTCCATCAGGATCCAGATGTTATTGAACCAGAACTGAATACAGATTTCCTAAAAAAATACATCTCTTATGTAAGGCAGAAAATCAAACCTAAGCTTACAGAAGGAGCTATAGAAGAACTTCAGAAATATTATGTTGAGATGCGCAATTCAGGAACAGAAGACGGTGGCATTAAAGCTGTCCCTATATCTCCCAGGCAGCTTGAGGCTCTTGTAAGGCTTTCAGAAGCATCAGCAAAGATTCGCCTAGGGACTAAAGTTTCAAGAAAAGACGCAAAAAAAGGTATCGAACTTCTTCATTTCTCACTTTCTGAGATTGGCATAGACCCTGAGACTGGAAAGATTGATATTGACAGAATCACAACTGGGATCTCATCTTCGCAAAGAAGCCACATAATCATTGTGAAGGAAATTATCAATACTCTTGAAAAAAAATCAGATAATAAACCTATTCCTGTTGATGATATAATTACTGAGGCTGAAATTAAAGGAATTGCTGGGGATATTGTAGAAGATACTCTTGAAAAGCTGAAGAGGAGCGGAGATATATATGAACCAAGAACAGGTTTTTTTAAGAAGATGGGATAAGTCAAGAATCTATATCGTGAATTTTTGAAAGATAATTATTTTGAAAGTATTATTAAAATGGCAAATAACCAGAAGAGACAAACTGCATACAAGGTGCAGATACAGGATATCACTGAAGGGGATTTTGTGACTGAAGAAGGATGGAATCCAAATTATGTGATTGATAAGTATGGCAGGAAGATATCAAGAATCAATCTTATATCTGCTGTTGTAGATATTCCTGATTCAGAAAATACTTTTAATTACTACAGCATTGTTATTGATGACAGCACAGGCAAAATTTCTGCAAGGCTTTTTGAGAATTATGAGCGACTCAAGGCATTTAATGTTGGAGATATTGTATCTATTATAGGCAGGATAAGGGAATATGGCACAGAAAGATATATTATCCTTGAAATAATAAGGAAGATTGATAATCCTAAATGGATTGAAGTCAGGAAAAAGGAGATAGAATTATTAAAAAGCACATTGCAGCAAGTGGATAGCAATCAGCAACCTGAACCTGTGCATGATAAAATAAAATCTGATTCTAAAGAAACAAGCACGACAGCAGAGAATAAGGAAGCTGCAGATGAAGGAATTAATGGTCTTAATGCATCAGAATCTGTCTTAGCCTTGGTAAGGACACTTGACAAGGGGGAAGGTGTGGATACTGATGAGGTTATTAAGAAAAGCAAAATAGATTCATGTGAAGAGCTTATAAGGTCGCTCCTCCTTGAAGGAGATATGTTTGAAGTAAGACCTGGTCGATTGAAAGTGCTTGATTGATTTTATCTAAATACCATTGGTGTGACATAGACTTCCAATATTGCTGCAATAAATGTTATAACTATTGCTATGATGATTAAATTTGATGCATCCCAAAGGAGATTTGGGAACTTCCTAGATGAAATAAATTCTTTCTTCATTATCCCCACAGAGATTATGCCTCCAGCAAGCCCTCCAATAAAATATGCAAGAATCTCAGGTATGCCATGGATAACATATTTCAATAACCCTATAGAAAATGTGCCAAAATAACTGACCATATAATCCCACCCTGTATATGATGAAATAACTGCAAGCTTTGTCCTAATATAATAGCCTATCGCAGCACCAATCACTGAAGCGTTCCATGTCAGGATGAAGATTGCCCCAGAACCATATATGCAAGAGAAGATTATGCAGAATATGAGGACTTTGATATTATTATAAAATATCTTTATGAATAGACTGAGGGAATTTGTCGCATGCCCTGTTATACTTATTCCTGCTATAGTCTTGATCTGAGCTGCGAATAAATCTTGAACCATACTGGCTGGAGCAAAGACATACCATAATGCGCAAGCCAGGACAATACCTCCAAAAAGATACATAACAGATGAAAAATATTTGAGATGACCAATAAGCACTGAAAGATATGGTCCTGGTTCTATTGCTGTTCTTTCTTCAAGGATTATAGTCCGATAGATAAGAGGAACTATGGCGATTATTGTCAATAAGAGAACCACTATGCTGGCATATTCTCTGAATACCCAGATGCTTAGAACGCACGCTACACAATAATAGAATAATCCTATAAAAAACATTTCCCAAGGCCTTTTCTTTGCCGTAAATGGAGTCATCAATGATTCAAGCATTTTAGTTCACAATCTACATATTTTTAATAATGATAATCATTAAGATTATAATCGCTATCAGCACAACATGGCTTATTAGGCTTTTCTTGAACAGACCATATTGCTTTGGAAGCATATTATGGAAATAAAAGAAATATCTTGCAAGGAAAAAGCCATATACCAACACTACTATAATAATTATCCAATTTATTACCATTTTGTGGAATAAAATATCTGGGATATATAAAATTATCGGCATAGAGTGAATGAAAAAAGAAAAAGTTAAGTGAATTCTATAGTTTACCTGAAAAAGAGAACACCTGTTCCTGTAAACTCTATAATTTCTGTCTTATTTTTACTAGGAAAGTACAAAGTTAAGTTTTAGTTCAGGTCCCATAAGGAATATCTCCTCTTGGTCATACTTTGCACTTTGTGCTTCTGTTTCTAATTTTAAATTTAAATCATAATGTTTCTTTGTTATCTGTCTAAAATAATCCTTTTTGAATTTTTTATTAGCATCTTTAAGATTTAAGTCTAAATAATCATTTTGAAAATATAACCCTTGCAAATGGTTTTGGTTAGGTTGATTATAATGAAAGTTCTGGTCAAAGTCAAAGATTTCTTTATTTACAATTTCTAATAATTTATTCCCAACTTTCTTTTTATTATGTGATATCAAACTTTTAAGGCATTTTTTATTGGATTTTTTATAATAATTCATAATTTCATCAACTGCTTCAACAGGGTTAAATATATTACTTAATGTTATGTCATAATTTATTTTTTGAGAAGATTTTTTAATTTTTTGTATATTAATTCCAAATTTTGTCAACTGATATCTAAATTTATTATATGTCAAACCACTTGCTTTTGCTGTGTTCAGAGAATTAAAATTATTTCTTTTAAGTTGCGAGCTGAGATATTCTCTTGTGAACTCTTTAGTTGCTTCTCGAAATGAGAGTGTAATGAAATCTATACCTGTAAGAGTATCCTGTGCATAAAGGATATCTTGAGCTTCTGTATAAAGTTTTCTAGCTACTCTAATTCCAAAATCATACAGCAAAGATTGTGCTATGTTTAAATAATCTTCATCTATCATTTGAATCTTCCAAGTATTAATCTCTTTGATAACTGCTAATTCTAATCCTTGATTGTGGTGCATCTTTGATTTTCCTCCAAAAATATTTCATCTTTGTAAAAATAAAAATCTGAATGACTATCTAAATCTTTCGATTTTTGTAATTTTACATATCTGTGCAAAAATATATATACCTAAACTCTCTATTTATTGAAAGATGGCAACAGCTGTAAAAAAATGGATGTGCTTAACTGGCAAGGAAACAATTGATATCATAGTAAAACCAAATTCTTCTAAAACTGAAATCAAAGCTTTTGACAGTGATAATCAGACATATCGTATTGATGTCAAAGCTCATCCAGAGAAAGGCGCAGCTAATAAGGAGATTATTAAATATTTCACAAAACTTCTTAAAAAAGATGTCAGGATTATATCTGGCATGAAAATAAGGAGAAAAACCCTTAGGATAGGCTAATGGCAGATATAAAAACGCTTGAGACAAACCTTTGCAAGGTTCTTAGAATGATAGATGGAAAAGCAGAACTTATTGCTGTGACAAAATCAGTAGATGCAGAAATAATAAAGCAACTTGCATCTCTTGGCCAAAAAGTGTTTGGTGAGAATCATGTACAGGATGCTGAGCAGAAGATTCTTGTTCTTAACGAGATTTATGATGGATTGAGATGGCATATGATTGGGCATCTACAGTCCAATAAGGTAAAAAAAGCAGTCAGATTATTTGATGTAATTCAGAGTGTTGATTCGCTAAAGCTTGTAAGTCTAATAGACAAAGAGGCAGGAAAAATCAATAAGAGAATTGATATTCTGATACAGATTAATATCTCAAAAGAAAATCAGAAGTCTGGCATAGAGCCATCAGCAATTCATATGTTTTTTGCCAAGCTTAAACAGATGGAATTAAGGAATATAAAAGTGATTGGCATAATGGGCATGGCTCCTTTCTGCGGGCATGAATTGGTTAGACCATATTTCAGGAAAATGAAGGAAATATTTGATTCATTAAGAAGTAGATACAATATTTCAATACTTTCAATGGGCATGAGCAATGATTATATTAAGGCTGTTGAAGAAGGCAGCAATATGGTCAGAGTAGGAACTGTGTTGTTCAGATAAATTTTAATCAAAAGTTTTATGGTGTCAAAAGTCCGTGACCACCACCAGTGAAACACTGGTGGCATGCTCGGCTTCGCCTCGGGTCACTCCCTATTAAGCATATTTAATACCACTTGATTACACAAGTCACAGGCTGGTGGTATAAAATATATCAAAAATTTTGTTGAGAACGAATGCAAAAAACCAAGCAGCAAATATGGCTATGACCCTTTCCCATTTCATTTTGTCCCTATAGTTAATTATGCTGAAAAATTGGCTGATGAATTAAATGGAGATAAAGAAATAATTAGACCAAAATTTGAAGCTGCAATGTTACTTTTGAAGTAGCTGCACCCATTAAAAAACAAAAGAAAAGATGGGCCCGCGGAGATTCGAACTCCGGACCACTCGATTATCAGTCGAGCACTCTAATGCCCTCGACTTCCCATATTTTCACATGGGGAGTGGATGATCCAGGCTAAGCTACGGGCCCGTTAATGTTAATAAATTACAAACGCCTCCGGAGGGACTCGAACCCGCGACCCCAAGATTAACAGTCTTGTGCTCTACCTGCTGAGCTACGGAGGCATATGATTGTAGTGTTGGTATATGATTTATAAAGATTTCGTTGTTGAGAATGGGCTATTATGACTTCTATTTGATTATATAGGTAGAACTTATTGACTTAATTGCAGTTGTGTCTATTTTATCACCATCTTTATCTACATAATAATAGTTTATTTTGTAACTAAATTTTGGATTCGTTAAAATACTTTTATCAATAGTATATTCTTTAATATATGTTTCTTTTGGCAAAAGTGAGATTGTTTTTTGGGTTTCATAAAAAGGGGTTATTTTTCTTCTATTTACATCACCTTCCTCTTCATCAAATTGATTCCAGAAATATATTTCAGCCATCATATAGTTTTCCGTATCTTCTAAATTGCAATAGGATAAATTAATTGATTCTATTATTCCTTCTCTCCATGAGCCTTCTATTTTTTCAGTATCAAAGTTTACTACTTTAAAGTCGGCCTCTGTACAGTTTGTATCTTCTTCAGTAATTGTCGTATTTATATCTGTAGTATTAGTTGTTGCTTCTTCTGGGGCTTCCTCTTCTGGCACTTCTTCTGTGACATTCATATTTGAGATATTAGTAACATTTAGTGTATCATTAGATATATTGTTCTCAGGAGTTGTAATCTCTAGTTCAGTTGGAATATTGGCAAAGAATGTTCCGCTGTAAAGCTTGTCCAGATATCCATTATCTTCACTTGTAGTCTCATAATAT
Source organism: Nanobdellota archaeon (assembly GCA_034723595.1). Classification (GTDB taxonomy): domain Archaea; phylum Nanobdellota; class Nanobdellia; order Woesearchaeales; family JAGLGH01; genus JAGLGH01. The sequence continues at coordinate 1,280 of JAYEPB010000027.1, read as the reverse complement.
TTATTTGCATAATAGTTTGAAGATAGTATAAAGAATAAAATGATAAGAAGCAATATAGCTCTTTCAATTCTGTGAGGAGTTATCCTGATTACTAAAGTCATGCTAATCTTATGCATGAGGTTATATTTAAACTTTTTGAAAATCAAAACCCCAAAAGATTTAAATATTAGTTCACCTTACAAAAAAATGATAAAAATGAGGGGGGATGACAAAGAAATAACAATCACATATGAAACTCTGTACGCACTTATGAGGAGGGAAAAGAACAGGGAAGATATACAGGAGCTTGACAAGGATTTTATCATCTCTGTTAAGTCATATCTTGCAAAGAAGCGGAGTATGCTCCATATGGATCATGGGCGGCAGATGCTGTTTTCTGAAGAAGAGCAGAAAAAAACTTTGCAGCAGATTACTAATATAATTAAGGTCCTGCGTGAGATTTATGATCGCAGGGAGAGGAAGATTATAGACCTTGCGCTAAATAAATCAAAAACAGATTCTGATATGATTGATCCTTCTAAGCTTCTCAAAGGTGAGAAAGAGATGTATTTTAAGATTGTTGATGTATTTAATCTTTATAGGGCAACGCTTCTTTGCAGCATGATAGATGATACAAGAGCAAAAGAGATTGTATCTAAAATAGGCAAACCTGATGATAAGCCTGATGCGCAGCAGTGCAAAAGTGATGAGAGCATAAGTCCTAATATTACAAAAACCAAAGTTACAGAATCAAAAGACGATAAGCCAGCAAAAGCGCAGCAAGCAGCAGCACTGAAAGGCAATGATAATGATAAAGTAAATGTGAAGTTCCTTTCTCAAGTACAGAAATTCATTGATGCCAAGTTGAAGGTGCATGGTCCATTTGAGCCAGGAGATACAGCAGAAGTACCTGTGACAATAGCTGAAGTTCTTATTAAAAAGGGCAGTGCTGAAGTTAATTAATTTCTGATTTTTTGGGATCATAACTCTTGTCTTTTCAGACTCTAATCTATTCGTGTAATCCTGCGCATTTTGTGAAAGAGAGAGAAGAGGGATAGTCCCGCGCGGATTCGAACCGCGGTCCCCGGATCCAGAGTCCGAGATGATTGGCCACTACACTACGGGACTGTAATGCGTGATGGTGGATATATGTCGAGAGAAATGTGCTGTGTCTCATAAATAAAAAAAAGTTTTTCCCACCCCCCACCCCTGTTCTAGGTTCTTCCATATTTTCTGACTTTGTTATATATCCAAACTTTTCTTTTTAGCTCAATTAGTATGTTCTCCGTCTTCTTCCCTTT
>JAYEPB010000026.1:0-19473 GCA_034723595.1 Nanobdellota archaeon | reverse complement strand
GGTGGATGCGCCATAACTGTAGGATATAATGAGTTTGCAACAGTTGAAAAGTATATCCAGAATCAAGCAATACACCATGGATTAGCATAAGATACCCCAATCTTTAGATTGGGGAGTAGGTCATTTATCTCTTCAACATCATTGCCAAAATTTTCTTTGAAAACCTGTCTTTTTTGCTCTAATTCTAGTTTTCGTTGTTTTTCTATATCTGATTCTGAGATAATATTATAAGCGTCCCCAAGTTTTTCTTTTAAAATTTCTTTTACAGCATCGTGATTAGCTTTACCATAGCTACCACTTGAACCAAACACTTTAATATCTCCAGTTTCAGGATTGTAGTCAATTTTACCGCCACGAACATCAGATTCAGAAACTTCATCTGCAATTGTTTTATAGATATCTTTGTGCAATTTTTGATTAAGAGATAGGATGTGATTATTCTCATTTTCAAATATATATTTATGCAAGCCAGGTGTAATTTTAATATTATCTATTTTGATTGTTTGACCTTCCATTTTACTTTCGATTGTTTGATTTTTCATTTTTATTTCTTCCCTCTCCATTGAATTTGCTAATTATATTTACTATCCATTAGGAGTTAGCATAGGGTATTTAGATATTACCCCCCCTTAAAAGTAGGGGGATAGAAAAGTATATAAACTTCAAGGAAATCCCCTTTGTTATGATTGAAGAAGTATTAAGAAAAATAGGACTTACTGCCTATGAAACAAAGGTATATCTGGCTTTGATTGAATTGGGCAAAGCTACATCAGGAGAAATTCTTCAACAAGCTAATCTCAATACAGGCAAGATTTATGATATTTTGGGTTCTCTGAAAACTAAAGGCTTTATCAGCGAAATTATTGAGTCAGGAGTTAAAAAGTTCTCTCCAGCAGATCCAAAAAGAATTTATGATTATTTAGGTGAAAAAAAGAAAGATATTGAAAAGCAGGAAGAATCTCTGAAGGATATTGTTCCTAACCTCTTAAAAAAAATAAATCACTTAAATGAACAACAAAAAGTGGAAGTTTTCTATGGGTTTAAAGGCTTAAAAACAGCCCATCAAAAAGAAATTGACAGGTATTCTTCAAAAGAAACTGTAAGATTTTTAGGAGTTATGGGCAGGGGAAAATATCCCCAATCACTTTATGACTTCTATGTTTTAAACCTTTATTCAAAAAGAAAAGATTCAAAAGTAAAAATAAGAAAGATATTAGATAATACATCAAGAAAATTTAGAAAAGACCATGAGAAAGAAGCGCAAATAAAATTTTTCCCTTACACATCTCCAGTAGCTATAGTCACAATCGGAAACCTGACAATTATTGAGATAATAACTGAAAATCCGATTATTATAACTATTGAATCAAAAAAGGTTGCAGAATCTTTCATCCAGCAATTTGAACTACTTTGGAAAATATCTGAAAGATAAGATTAGATCTCAAAATCATCATCCTAATTCATTTCCCCTTCCCTTTGCTTTCTCCTAGGTTGGTACACTCCCCTAAAAATTTCCCTTTAGCAAATTTTTAGAAATCTATTTAAATCCCTTGCTTTATTGCAACACTAATGGCAAAAACTAAAACCGGGGCTGTTATATTAATCATCCTCATTACATTTCTTATTACAGCTGCGCAGATATGCTATAAATCCGGTGTAACTATGTTTCCTGAACTTTCCGGCATATTTCTGGTTATTCTTGGTATGTTTTTTTATGTGAGTGGCGCTGTGATGATGATAATTGCATTTAGAGGAGGCGAACTTTCTCTTCTTTATCCTCTCCTTGCTCTGAGTTATATTTGGGTAAGCATTGCCTCGCCAATGTTTTTTGAGGCTGACAGCATGAATCCTCTTAAGTGGGCAGGAGTGTTCATAATCATATTTGGGATATCAGCAATAGGGGTGGGCAGCAGAAAATGAAAGAAGCAATAGGAATTCTGCTGATGGTCATATCTGCGTTTGCAGGTTCTATTGGTGCGTTATATCTTAAGAAAGCATCTGATTCCATCTCGTTTGATATTATTAAGATTATAAAGAACAGACCATTACTTGTAGGAGTTTTATTTTATGGTTTTGGGACAATGATAGCAATACCTGCATACAGGTTTGCTGAGGTCTCATTGCTCTATCCATTCATTGCAACAAGTTATGTCTGGACATGCATATTGTCCTGGCATTATCTTAAAGAGAGGATGAATCTCTGGAAATGGTCTGGCATATTTTTGATTATGGTTGGAGTGACTTTTATTGGAATCGGATATTGAGGTGAAAATATGAAAGATAAAATGGAAAATAAAACTGTTGTAATTTCTATCGGAGGATCAATTATAGTACCTGATGCAATAGATACTGCATTTTTGAAAAAATTCAGAAAGCTTATTCTTGAGCTTGCGCAAGATAAAAGATTTGTGCTTATCAGCGGAGGAGGAAAGACCTGCAGGAAATATAATGATGCTGTGGATAAGATAGTTACTGCTGAAAAAGATGATAAGGAGTGGCTGGGCATACAGGCTACTCTGCTTAATGCTCATCTGCTCAAATGCATATTAAGCGAGGTTTGCTGCAGTAAGATAGTTCAGGATCCTGATGGAGATATAATATTTGATAAGAAAGTGCTTCTTGCAGGAGGATGGAAACCAGGCTGGAGTTCAGATTACTGCGCTGTCAGATTTGCGCAACGCTTTGGCATATCAACTGTGATAAATATGACAAATACTGATTATGTATATGATAAAGATCCAAATAAACATTCAAATGCAAAGCCGATTCAAAACCTGGCATGGCAGGATATGAAAAAACTTGTTGGAGATAAATGGTCTCCAGGTTTGAGTCTGCCTTTTGATCCTATTGCCTCTGCTGAGGCAGAAAAAGCCGGGTTCAAGGTGATAATTCTTAGCAATGATATTAAGAACCTGAAGAAATGCATTACAGGAAAAAAGTTTAAAGGAACCACTATCTCCTTGTAAAAAAATAGAAAATTTCACTATAAAAAACTTTTCCCTCAGCCTTTAACTAATGATAAACTTTTTTATTATGTCTTGACCTCAATAACCTTTGATCCTTTTCTTCTTATGTCTCCTCTTGGGGTCTTGAACCTCACTACTGCAGGAGGTAGATTGAATCCGCCTAATACTGCAAATTTGGTTTTTATCTTATAGACCATCAGCCTTTCCTCAAACCTTTCAATCTCATCAATATCCCATTTCATCAATGTTCCGCCTTTCTCTTTCTCTGTAATCTTTGATGGTTCAAGAGTTCCTATGTGGAATACTTTCTCAAGTCCTGCAAGAGGCGGTATTTTATCCATTATTCTCACATCTTCCAGTGTTATAGCTGACCTGTTTTTTACATGTAGCTGAATCTTTGCTTCTGAAGTGCCGTCACTTTTCTTGTGCACACTCTTTACTTCCTTATAGATGAGGACTGGGCTTCTAAAAACAAAATATCCTAATATTATAAGGATGATGATTATGATGCATGCTACTGGGAACCTATAGCTTGTAGTGATTGTTGTTGATGTTGTTTCATCAGGCTTAAGTGTAATACTATATGTCCAATATGTGCCATTTTCATCCTTAGCTGCCATGATTTCAGGAGATGTTCTTGTGAAAATCTTGACAAACCAGTTTGTTTTAATCTTTATTGTATCTGTTTTTTCAATATTTCCATCATTTGTATAAGTTCTTGTTGTACTCTTTTTCAGCAGTCCTTTGTCTACTGTTTCTGATGGGATAATCTCATTATATCCGGTAATCCTAATTTTGTTTGGAGGTATTGTCGGTTCGACAATCTCTTCATCATAGAAAAGTGTTACCCTTATTGTATCCTCTTTTGGAGACATTCTGTGGTCAAGATCTTTTGTTATCAGAAGATTTTTGTTGTCCCCGCTTGTTCCTAAAGGCTTTAATGAGGTGATGGTTTCTTCATTTATCAGCATAACACCGTCTTCTGAATCGCTTCTTATAATAACTCTAAGTGATTTGATATCAAGAGGATTTTTATTTTGCAGATTTATTAAGATTTTGAGAGGATCTCTTGGATCCTGTTGTTCATTGATTTCAACTTCTGTTTCGATTGCAGGTTGATATATTCTCGATGATGGTTCAGGGATTGATATTATCATCTCTTTTTTAATCATGACCTTTTCGCCTTTAGGCGTAATCTGAAGCAGAATCTTATACCTCCCTGTATTGATGCTAGAAGGCTTTACATAAAGTTTTGTAAAGCTGCTACTCTTGGCAGGCACAGTTATGCCGCTTGTCCAGTGTGAGAACGGTTCACTCTGTATGACCCAATGAGGATCAATCTGGGAAATCCTAAAATGTTTCTCTTCACTTTCATCATTGATTATCTCAAGTGTAAATTCAGCTCTTTCTAGGAGATTAGGAAGCTCATAGAAATCTGGAGATATGTTTGCCTTGAATTGCGTAACACCCTCTATAGCAAATACAGAAGAAGATGCTAAGATAAAAATTATGATTAAAAGATTTATTTTGTTCATAAGTAAACCACCTCTACCCTTAATTGTTCTATAATACACTTATATATAAATGTTACTACAAAAATTTTTATTATGAAAGTTTTTGTTGCGTCATCGCCCCTGGAGAGATATAAAACATTTGGTGGTTTCGCATGTCTTGTGAATTTGGGCTAAATATATAAACTCTAAATTTTTTTGACATTATTATGGATCACATTTTGATTTTAGGTTCAATTCCAAAGACAGAAGAAGAGGATATCTATAATAAGGTCTCAAAAACTCTTGATTTGAATGTAGGAGCATTACAAACTTTTACTATTCCTTATAGCACATGGCAGGAAAGAGCTAATAAAAAATTATTCAATGGTAAATAGATTCAAAGGTCATGCTGCTCAAATTCATCAAGCAGTGAGCCATCATCATTCTTTATAGAATATTCATACCAATCCAGATTTTTGGATCTTAGAAACGCAACATATCTATCCTGCTTATCCCTGCTCCATTTCATGAACTTATATGCTGTTTTGCATAGATGCTCTGGGTTACAATGCCCTTCTCTTAGATCTTTCTGCCCAGCATTCTGACTCTCAATAACCCTTGGATGGAGAGGGCAGAAAATGATGTTTTTTTTCTTATCTCTCCAAATAAGATTGTAACATATTCCTGAGATTCTCAGTATATCTTTCGGATGCCTGTCTCTGAATCCCTTAAGGTCAATATTCTCATTATCATAGAAATCTTTGAATTCATAACTATTCCTGTCTAATGCTTCTATGACCTCTTTTTTGTTTGTGAAGTCAAATCCGCAGCACCCTATGCAGCTTAGACCAATCTCTTCAAGCTGGCAAAGATTCCTCTTGATTTTTCCCATTTATACTGCGAGAATGAGTAATTCAGATAAAAATGCTTGCATTTTTAGATGGATTATTTCACATATAATTTATATTTTCGTGCTTTTGCTATCTCTTTATCCAGGCTTGAAGTTTCATAAAAAAATTCTTCGCCAATTTGTGTATAGGGATCAATATTGGCAATCAACATTATAGAATCCAAAAAAGGTGCATTTTTTATAACATATCCAACTGCTTTTCCATATCGTACTATAACCATATCTTTTTTCCTTGGACTTTCTTTGTAATTAGATATAATATTATTTCCTGAACTATTCTTCTCTTGTGAATCGCTTGTGGGTTCTATTCTAGTTAACATCAAGTTAAAATCAGATTCAGATATAGAAGATAAAAAACTGAATCTCTCTTTGATCTCTCCAGCCTTTTTACTAGTTGGATCTATTCCTTTCTTTTTCATTAATTCTTCTAATGAATCAGATGTCATGGTTATTATTTATAAATTAGGAGAAGTATAAAAATGTATAGTATTCAAGAATATGAAATTGCTCAAGATATAACAGATTTGATAAAAGCAGGAAAATCTCTTTTTTAATCACCAATCAATTAATTCTTCTTTTTTTAGAAAAGGTATTACTAATTCTGTCATAGAAGGAGGAAGTTTTATTCCTTTCTCTTCATATTCTTTAGGAATAAAATCTGCTTTTTCTAACTCAGGATCATCAAGATTTATCTCTCCTAATAGTTCTACTAAGTATGTTGATAGTTTTACAGTAAAACCTTTATCATGGTGTGCATCTGTAACAAAATCACCAAGTTTTCTTATGATTTTTGCATTACAATGAATCTCTTCATCAATCTCTCTGAATAATGCTTCTTCTTCAGTTTCTCCTTGTTCAGGTTTCCCACCAAGGGTAGTCCAGGTTTCTTTTCCTACTTTTTTTACCATGAGTAATGTATTATCCTTGATAACCATAGCACTTATTTTATGTATCTGTTCCATGGAAGGTTTAGAATATGAAGACTTATATAAACTTTTCTAATACTCTTTCTACTTTAAAAAATCAATTGGCAAAAATTTAATAAATGTTTATTATTATTAAAAGAATATGGCAGTCAAAGTAATTGAAGTACATCTTCCTGAATATAATGTAAAGAAAAAACCAGATTATCTTAAGTTAGGAAAAAAGGTAGATGCAATATTAGAAAAGAATTTTCCTGATGGGAAATATATTCTTCGTGCTATAGGGTCAGATGATCATCAGGGATTGTCATTAAATCAATTAGCAGATGTTGTTGTTAAAACCGGGACTGATAAATATAACCTCAATAAAAAAGGCGTATGTCATGATGAATTTTCCGGGTATGATTATGATATTCACGCAGGCACATTTGAGATCAAAAATTCCAGATTAGTCATTCCTGATTCATATAAATATGCAACAGAATTTTGGGATATAATCTGGCATTTTTATGAGCACACTCCTTTAGATAGAGGTTATGCAGTTAGGATTGATTTACTGCTTATTTATGACCCTAAAAAATTGAAGAAAGCAAGAAAGTCGCATCAAAAAGCACGAAGTGTTAGAAAAGGACTGAACAACTATCTGTATAAGTTTAAAGATCAGGAAAACAAAAAAGATGCAATTATAGGTATTATCAAAATCCTGAGATAAATCTTCCTTTCCTCGATGAATTAGTTCCATACTGATTTTGAAAAATCTTGATGGAAAACTGAACCCAATGCAGTTTTTCCTATACTGGAGTATCTATTTGTGACGCATTAGTTACAAAAAAAGCAAATCTTTTTAAATATATACATCACCTTATCATTTAAAAGGCATTAATTTTTGAGGCAACAATGAAAAGAATCATACTATTAATAATATTGTTTTGTGTACTCACCTCTAGTAATATCCTCGGTGATGATTGTACCATACCCACAAATGGCATGAATCTTACAAATTCAACCACTTTTTGTGAAGGAAGTTACTTCTTACCTGGTGGTATTTATATTGATATGATTGAGGATAATTCTGTACTCGATTGTAATGGTGCAGAATTAATTGGTAATAGTACCGGATTTGGAATCAATTCTATATCACAAAATTCCTCAATGAGGGTGTACAAGAATATTACTATTAAAAACTGTATAATAACTAATTATACTCTTGGATTATGGTTTTGGGATCTTATAAATAGTAGTGTTTATAATAACAATTTTGTCAGGAATATAATTGGGATGTGGGCTGACAATATTTCTGATAGTCAAACTAAGAATAATATCTTTAATCACAATATATTTGGATTGATAATAGATGGGGAATGTATAGGTTGCAGCAAATTTAGTACAATAATAAATAATACTTTCAATGGTACGCAGACATATTCTGGGATATATATTGGAGGAGAAGAATCTTTTAATTTAACTGAATTATATGACCAAAATTTCTTTTGCATCGACTGCATAGACAACTATTACTATGGTCAATCAGATGGACCAAGATGCCCTGATGATTGCAGTAACTATTCAACTCATAATAAGACAGTTAATGATGAATATTTAAACAGTCGGGCTTCAGGTGGTGGTGGAATTTATACTGTTTATACTATTATACCAAACTCACTTCCAGATACTTTAGACAATATACCTGAAGAAGAACACAAAGAAGAGATTGAGAATCCTATTCCAGATGAGAATATAGAAGAGATCCCACCTCCATCTACTGAAAACAAAGAAATAGCAGATTTAGAAATAGCAGATGCAGAATCAATTGATGAAGAAGATGTATCTGGCCTGGATGCAATCACAGGAAGATTCCTATTAGGTGGAGATAAAGATTCAAATTTGAAACTCACAACCTTCTTGCTGATTGCAATGATTATTGTAATTACTTTCATATTTATTCGAAGATTAAGAAAATAGTTATAGATGAGTTTTGATAAAATCTGCTGATAATTGAATCGCTTTCTTTTTTGCTTCTTCAATTAAAAAATCATGATCTCCTCCCTGAATCACTTCCAACTTATGATCAGAAGGAATCATATCTATAAACTCATGAGTTTTTGATTCCTTCTGTTTAAGACAATGATGTTTGCCATCTAATTAAAAAAAGAAAGCCTATTTATTAAAGTTTGCACATCTGAACATCTACATTTTAACAAACTTTTTATACAGGTTATACATTAATCTAATTTAATGCAGACAAATACTCAAAACAAGCAAATTAGGATAACGAATATCCTTGAAAACATTCTTCTGGCTAATAAGCCCTCTAAAACAGAGACTTCTGAAGTCTGGGCTATAGTAAATGAATTTATATCCAAAGTCAAGAAAAGAAGAAAAGATCTTGGCATAAAAGTTGAGATTATGCTTGGAGGATCAGTTGCCAAAGGCACATTTCTGAAAGATAGGTTTGACAGCGACGTATTTTTCAGGTTCAGCAGATCATATGCAGATGACAAGCTCTCAGATATGCTTGAAAAGATTCTTCAGCCTTTCAGGAGGAATAATCTTACAAGAATTCACGGCAGCAGGGATTATTTCCAGCTGGAATATAAGAGTGTTGATTTTGAGCTTGTTCCAGTATATAAAATAACAGACCCCAGCAAAGCTGTGAATGTGACTGATGCAAGCCCCCTGCATGTGAATTGGGTAAAATCACAGCTGATTGAGAAGCCAGATATTAGGGATGATATAATCCTTGCAAAAATGTTCTGCAAGGCTCAGGGAATCTACGGCGCAGAGAGTTATATTAAAGGATTCAGCGGTCATGTGCTTGATGTACTTGTCATCCATTTTGGCGGATTTATAAAATTTCTGGAAAATGTATCTAAATGGAAAGCTAATGTAAAGATTGATGTGATGGGGCATGGAGTAGTGCTTAACCAGGCAAAGACTTGCAGCCCTGTAATATTGATTGATCCTGTGCAGCCTGAAAGGAATGCTGCTGCTGCTCTGTCAATAGAAAAATACAATAGGTTTAAGGAAGCTGCAAGAGGATTCCTGAAAGCTCCTTCAGAGGAGTGGTTTGCTAAAAAAAAGCTTTCAATGGATGATCTGGAAGATAAAGCTGGTAACAACAATCTTATAATCATAAAAGTATGGCCTCAGGAAGGCAAGAATGATATTATTGGCTGCAAGATTATGAAATCATTTGATCTCATCAAAAAAAGATTTATATTGAATGACTTTGATGTCCTGGAATCTGGCTGGAACTGGCCACTGAAAAAAGATGCATTGTTCTGGTTCATAATCAAGAATGAAAAACTGGATAGGTATAAAAACTGGATTGGTCCTCCATTAAGCGCGACAGAGCATGTATCTGCATTCAAGAGAATGCACAGCAGCACTTTTGAAGAGAAAGGCAGGATATGCGCAAGAATTGTCAGGAAGTTCCTGAAGCCTGAGGTTCTTGCTGAATTTGTTATCAAAGATGATTGTGTTAAACAGAAAGTAAAAAGAATCAAATTAAAATCAGTAAAATTGAAATAAATTAGATTGAAATAAATTAATCTGAAATGATTACAGGGATTGAATGATGGGAACAAAAGAGAATATTGAGACTTATAGAAAAGGCGCAGCAGCTGCATTGATAATATTCCTAAAAGGATTGATGATGGGATGCGCAGATATAATCCCTGGTGTCTCTGGAGGCACAATCGCGCTTATAGTGGGCATATATCAAAGATGGATTGAGGCAATAAATTCTGTGTTTGCCCAGATAAAGGTCGAGAATATCAGGCATCTTGCAAGATTTGATTTTAAGAAGCTGATGCGCAATATCCTGTCAATTGATTTTGTATTAATCATCCCTCTTGCTCTTGGCATAATGACTGCATTCCTTGCATTGTCAAATGTAATACATTATGTCATGGAACATTATACCGCTATCACTTATGCTTTCTTTTTTGGACTTATCTTTGCATCAGCAGTATTTCTGTATAAGAAGCTGGATTCTTTCAGAGGGAATAGGATTCTTATGTGCATAATCGGTTTTCTCATAGGTTTTATCATTGTGGGGATTGGCACATTAAAGGCAAATCATTCGCTTTTGGTGTTATTGTTCTCAGGCTCTGTAGCTATAACAGCTATGATACTTCCTGGCATATCCGGGGCATTCATTCTGGTCATGCTTAATCAGTATGAGTATGTGGTGAATATGATTAGGACACTAAGCTTCAAAGAGATTTTTGTATTTGGTGTTGGAGCTTTGTTTGGGCTTTTCATATTTACAAAGCTCCTGAACTATCTCCTGCATAAGCACAAGGGAAAGACAATGGGCTTTTTGATTGGGCTTATGCTTGGAAGCCTGCGCTTGCAATGCAGCATGATAAACAGCCAGGCATTAACTCTATCTGACAAGGTTGGGGTGGCAATTGCTGTGGTAGTCGGATTCCTTGTTGTCTATCTGTTATCGCGTGTGGCTTCAAAGCATAAAACATAATCTGAATATAATAGAAAAATGGCATCATCTGATTCAATTGGATTAAGTAAAACAAAAGTAATTCTTTACACAGTTTTAGCTGCTGTAATTGTCGCAATAAGCTTTTTGTTTGATGCCTTGGCAGCATCAGCATCAGGGGCAATCAGGAATAATCTGTTTGATATAATATTTAGCTTGATTACTAATTTTGGCATCCTGTTTATTGTCCTTATTGTAATCCCTTCACTTTTCTTGTGGATAAAGAAAAAGAAGGAATGGATTCCTGCATTAGGGGCAAGTTATGCAACAGCAATTCTCATTGTTTTTGTTCTCAAGCTGATTATAGCGAGAGAAAGGCCTATAGTCACAGAGTTTTATCCAATCATTCATATTTTGGAGTATTCATTTCCCAGCATGCATGCAGCAGCAGCATTTGCAGCAATTCCAATCCTTGATAGGGTGTATCCTGTACTCAAAAAGTTCTGGATTATCTTTGCAGTGCTTGTCGCATTCAGCAGAATCTATTTTGATAAGCATTACCTAAGTGATGTTCTTGCAGGCTCTTTTATCGGCTTTGGTATAGGAATGTTTTTTATTTGGCTTGAAGTGAAAACAAAGATTTTTAAAAAGCTCATGAAGATGATAGGATATGGGTAAAATGTTCATTAAAGAAATCAAAAGGCAGCTGTTCCATCTATTGTTGGGTCTGGCACTAGTGATATTGATAAAATGCAATATTATCGGACTGAAAAGCCTGGCTGTATTGTTCTTTGTTGGATTCATCTTATCCCTGCTTTCAAGAAAATATGATATCCCCTGCATAAGCTGGTTTCTTAAGCACTTTGCAAGGAACCGTCATAAGACTGCTTTTCCAGGCAAGGGAGCATTATTCTATATCTTAGGTGTTTTCTTTGCGCTTCTTTTGTTCAGTAAGGAGATTGCTCTTGCTTCAATCATGATTTTAGCTCTTGGCGACTCTGTCGCTGCATTGTTTGGTATGCATTATAAAGGTAAGAGGAAGCATCCATTCTCTTCAAAGAAGTATCTTGAGGGTGCGCTGCTCGGAGGTCTGGTAGGATTCTTTGGTGCCATGCTATTTGTCAATCCTATTTATGCGTTTATAGCGTCAATGTTGGCAATGGTGATAGAAGGCATTGATATAAGATTAGGTTTCACGCAGGTAGATGACAATCTTATAATTCCTGTGGCTGCAGGACTTATACTAACTTTGCTTAAGTTTATCTTCGGCTAATTAGTCAAACTTTACTTCGCAAATTTTGATGAGTGAGATAAAAAAATAAAAATGGATAATATTATTAAGGAAATTATTGAGGACATAAAGGTCAAAAGCCAGGATAAGGGAACTTACTGTGATTTCGGCTCAGATTTTTATAAGCCTCATTCTCTTGATAAAAGAAATTTCTATGAAATCTTTGATGCCGGAGAAACTGGCAGGAGGATAGCTTTCATAGATGGTGGAAATAATGAGATAATAGCCTCTTCGGATTTTTCTCTGCATCTGATAAGGATTTTTGAGGTTGTCTATGAAAATAATCTTAGAGAAAAATCACATAAATATGAATTCTATTGCCTTGCTTCTGCATCAAGGCAGGGAGATAGCATATTTTATAATGTCAAGACTTATCCGATTAATTATGATTTCAAGGTAGGCAGTTTTGATTCTTTTGACAAGACACTGATGACTGGATTACATAGAGTTTCAGTTTCAAGAATATGCGAAGCTGTAAGAAAGCTCGCTGAGATTGACATAGCATCAAGACTTGCAGATAATTTCAGCAGCGGTGACATAATCGTAAGAGATGGTGACCTTATGGCTAATGCTACTTATGAGATTGATTTTTTTAATAAACTATATGCAAAAGCTGAAGAAAAAGAAATAATAATCTGCGGACTTTCAAAGACAACACTCATGTTTACAGAGACTGGATGGAGCTTGGTGTCTGCGCTTAAGTCTATGGCACCAGATGGCGCATGGTACTATTATCCTCTTGCAGAAAACGAGAATCCTTTGCATCCTGCAGACATCTATACCATAAAGCTTGACAGGAAATCAAAATACTGCTTCAAACTCGAAGTGTATAATAAGATAGAATATGATATAAGAGATGTGGCAGGGCTGCTTAAACTGAATTCTTCTGATCCTGTTTTCTTAGGTTATCCCTATGGTCTTATAGTTGCAGACAGGTTTGCAAGAGTGTCTAATTCTGAGGTAGAGTATATTGGGATGAAACTCAAGACTACTGCTGGCAAAGACTGGAAAGAGATTGAAGAGAGCCTTCATTCTATTGATGCTCATGGGATTTTGGATAATATAATTTAAAAAAATTATCAATAATCTTTTTTGCTTCATCTAATGTCCTATATTCTTTATTTATTACACCATCAGACCCTGCTATCATTGCAGAAAGCATTTTTCCATCTTTAGGACGATATAAGCATAGAACTCTTTTTCCATTCTCTATAGCTCTTGCTATCTCATATCCAACACCAAGAGATGGAATTGAAACTTCAGCAATCACAACATCAGATTGTAACATCCATCCAAAATCACGGTCATGAATATCACTTTCTTTGAGACCTTTTTCACCAAAAGGTTTAAGGTTTTTATCTCCTACATGTTCTGTCAGGACTTTGCCGTATTTCTTCAAATAATCAATTATTTGATGATACCAATCAACATCATCTCGTCCTCCTCTAATTGAACCTGCAAAATAAATTTTCATATTGATAGATTGGAAAAGGCTTGTTTATTTAAAACTTCTCAATTTATTCAAAAACTTTATAAATCACTTAATTAATCCTAATGTATGGATAAAGTAACTAACAACTTTATGATGGAACATTTACCTCCTGAGTGTAAGTCGACATATTATAAAAAAGAGAGTTTTACAAGATTTTTGCAAGGGTATGATAAGCAGATTTTATTTCTGAATCCAGATGGTGCTCATGGTATTGAAAAAATATTAGATATTTATAATATTAAAGAAGGAGGGATATATGACAATTTTTTTGCAAAGCAGAATTCTAATCTTGCTAAGGATCATTTAAATTCAAGACTATCAGATTTAAAAAACAAATTAAATGAAAAAATAAGCTATGTAAAGTCTATTGATGAAGTATATTCTGCCTTAGATAGTAATAAGGAATATGCTTTTGTCTTAACAGGTGTCATTGGAGAAGAAATTGGTACAGATGATCATACAAGCAAAAGTGGAAACAGATTTTTAGCAGAATTAGACAAAAGAAATCAGCTGACTTATGTATTTACAGAATCTGCTGCTTTTTCAACTCATAAAACAATAAGCGAACTTCCAAATATTTTTGCTTATACTGCATATCCTGGAGATAATGTAATGATGTATTTACTCTACCATTTCTTAGATGGGAAAGATTCTCTTGAACAGATTTCTAATCTTAAAAGAAAAAAGCAATTGCAGGATAAAGCTAATGCAAGGCTGGATGCTGTGATAACTCATGATTTTCTTCCAGACGCAAGCTTTGATGAAGTTAAGGGACTATTTGGATAAAGTCAAAGAGGCATTTGGGTATTAAGAATTCTTTAGTAAAACTAACTGATATTACTGCAATAACGATAATTCTCATCTAATTTAACCCCTAATTCTGGGTTTTCATACATCTTTACCAATATTTCTAAAGTATTTATAATAGTCTGTTCATGAGTTTGATCTTTTGATTGATATGAACCCTCATAAGATTCAATTATTTTTCCAGTAGGTAATATTAATTTAAATCTACTCACAAATCCAAAATTGTTTGAAATGTGTGTTGATCCATATAGTTTATCACAATCAGGTGCTACTTTTGAATATGATTGTCCATAACTTGATGAAGCATAATACTTACTGAATGTCTTCGGAGGTATGTCACACCCAGTTATTTCAGATAATTTGACTGCTAAATCTTTTATCTCTTGATTCATAACTACTGAAAAACCTAAAAGTGATTATAAAGTTATTGTTTTTCTCCACTATTTAAACTCATAAAATAATACAAAACTACTGACTGCTTGCAATGTCTTTTTTATACCATGACTCAACAAACAATTTTAAAACGAAATTGTTTGACGAAAGGTTTAAATATATAAACATTCATAAAACCCATCATGTTTGATGTAATAACAGTAGGGAGCGGAACAATGGACGTCTTCATGGAGACAGGATCAAAATTGTTCACTAAAGATAATGTTAAAGAAGAGCATGGCGGTGTTGTTGTGCCTTTTGGTTCAAAGATAGTTATTGATGAAATGAGATCTGATATTGGCGGCGGCGGCACTAATACTGCTGTAGCATTGGCAAGACTTGGGCTCAATGTTGCCTGGATTGGGAAGATGAGCAATGACAGAGATTCAAAAATAATACTTGATTTTATGAAAAAAGAGAAAGTAAATACTAAGTTGGTCTGCAAGGATGATAAAGGCGCAGGATTTTCAGTGATTCTTGATGCAGAAGGTCATGACAGGACTATATTGGCATACAAGGGAAGCAATAACAATCTTTTGTTTGATGAGATAAATCTAAAGAAACTCAGGACAAAGTGGTTGTATTTCTCATCAATGATAGACGAATCTTATAAGACTCTTGAGAAGCTTGCAGAATACGCTAAAGAGAAAGGCATAATGATAGCATTCAATCCCAGTTCTTACCTTGTAAGCAAAGGCAAAGACTTTCTTCAGCCGCTTATCAGCAAGGCTGATATACTTGTATTTAATAAAGAAGAGGCAGAGATGCTTGTAGGAGCAGATACGATTGGTAAGATGTTTAAGAAAGTGCATGCTCTTGGTCCCAGGCTCGTAATTATCACAGATGGCAAAAATGGGGCATATTGCTATGATGGTAAGCTTATATATCAGGCTCCAGCGCATAATATTAAGGTTGTTGAAACGACTGGTGCAGGAGATGCATTCGCAGCATCGTTCCTTGCAGGTATTATTCTTAAAAACGATATCAAGACAGCCCTGATGTGGGGTATAGCAAATTCACATTCAGTCATACAGCATTATGGCGCAAAGAACAAGCTATTGACATACGCAGAGATTTCTGCTTATCTTAAGAAGCATAAAGTTGATATCAAGGCAAGATTATGAGACTTCAAAACTTTCAATATGAAAAGAGGTGTTAAACATGCTTGTAACAGGCAAAAATATTTTATCTAAAGCAAGGAAAGGAAATTATGCTGTAGGTGCATTCAATTTTGTCAATATGGAATCGCTCCAGGCAATCATCACTGCAGCAGAGCTGGAGCAAAGCCCTGTGATTGTGCAGACAACAGAAGGCGCAATTGATTATGCAGGAATAGAATTTCTCTCAGCGATGGCTCTTACTGCTATAAAAAAGGCTAAAGTTCCTGTTGCTTTGCATGTAGACCATGGAAAAGATCTTTCTTATATATCTTCAGCAATAAAGCATGGATATAGTTCTGTGATGATTGACGGCTCGCATCTTTCTTTTGAAAAAAATATTGCAATCACCAAAAAAGTAGTGGCTTTGGCAAAGAAAAAGAATGTGAGTGTAGAAGCAGAGCTTGGCACTTTAGGAGGAATTGAAGACAATGTTTCTGGAGTAGTGGGTCTTACTGATCCTGCGCAAGCTCTTGAGTTTGTGAAAAGAACAGGTATTGATAGTCTTGCAATAGCAATAGGCACATCGCATGGCGCTTATAAGTTCAAGGGCAAGTCAAAGCTTGATTTCAAAAGGCTGGGTGAGATCCGTGATATAGTGAGTATCCCTCTTGTTCTGCATGGAGCATCAGGTATACCTCCAGCTGTTGTCCAGAAGGCAGTAAGGTATGGTGCAAAGCTCAAGGCAACTAAAGGAGTATCAGATAATCACATAAGAAAAGCAAGAGCTGGCGGTATCTGTAAAATTAATATTGATTCTGACTTAAGGTTGACTTTTGATGCAGCAGTCCGTGAAGTTATCATGACTCAGCCGCAAGTATTTGATCTCAGAAAGATTCTTGGTCCTGCAAGAGAACAGATGACAGATATAGCTCGGAAAAAGATGCAGCTGTTTAGAAGCAGTGGCAGAGCATAATCATGTGTTTTTTTTCTCATTAATAATTTTAGATATCTTTCCATTTCTGTTGCTGAGCATTGCACTTATGCTTTCCTTGTTCAGATGGAACATTGATCTCATCATGTTAAGCTGGTTTCTTGATTTTATATTCTTTCTGATTGCAGTGGTTTCCTTACCGAATAAGAGCATCGCCTTCTTTAGGATATGGTTTTCCTTTCCGATGATTCTTGATTCGCCTCTTACTAATGACCTTAAGAACTCCTCATTAGAATCCCCTTCTGCTATAGTAACTGCTCCTCCAAGCTCGCCTATAGAATGCCCATCACTTCCTGCTGTTATTCCCTTGTTCAGCTTATTTGCAAAATCAATAGCCATTAGATTTCTTGCTTTCATGTTAAATGCATTGATGCCTTCTATCAGGTCTATAGAATCCAGCATCTTCCTGTTCCATTTTACATGATTAATATTCGCAGGACCTGGGGAGAATGGATGGGCAATTCCATTAACACAATTATAGTCTCTGAAAGCCTCAAGTAAATAGTTGAGATTCTTGGATATGAAGAATGGCATCTTATAAAGCCTTGGCTTGATTACACTATTATAGAATTCTTCTAATTCTCCAAAATCATAAAAATAAGCAAGGGTATGAATCCCTGTGACTTCTGTAATCTCTATACCAGGAATAACCTGAATATCTCTCCTGTACTTCCACATCTCTCTTGCGCCTTCTATTGTATTGTGATCAGTGATAGCCACAGCAATCCCAAGCTTTTTTGCTTTTTTCATTGCTAGCCTTGGACTGGCAATACTGTCTGCAGAATATTTAGTGTGATAATGCATATCTGCAATTGTCTTATTCTCATCAGACAACAACTTGAAATTTGGTTTCCTGAATGATACTTGTGGCATCCTTAATTATACCTCTTAATTTTGTTAAACATATCTTCATTTCTTGTTTTTGCTTAACGAATTGCCATACTTAATGATTTTGGAATAATTGTCATTTATGATGTTATAGCATATCTCGTCATCGATATCCATTACTTCAATACCACCTCCTATATATACTCTTGCTTTTAGATCAAAAATATCTTTTAGGACCTGTTCTGCTTTCTCTATAGTGACTTTTTGCCTTGCCTTTTTAACGATTCCTGCAGGTAATTTTCTTGACTTGGCTTTATTGAAATTATTATAAAATACTATTGTTTCAATTATATTTAAAAAATACTTTGCTTTGAGTCCAATAGCAGAGGATAAAGGTGTCTCAACCTTATACCCGCTGCTGAATCTATATTTTTTTCTAAATCTATAACTAAATGCTACTGCGCATCCTTGCACATACATAGCTATTCTTGATTTTAGCTTGCTTTGGTATCGATTTTTATTATAATAACTCATAAAGTCAATTATCTCTTTTTCCATTAATTTGACTGGTTTTATTATGAAAAGATTACTATGTCTGCCTGCGTAATCTGTTGTATAATCATAGCAGTTGATTGTGCTATCTATGCTCGATATATCTTTTCCTGCTACTTCTCCTATTCCTTCAATTATCTCTTTTTTAGTGTATCCTATAATAAGGTCCACATTTGAAAACTTATTGAATTGGTATATATATTTATCAAGGCAATCATCACTAAGTAAAACTGCATCAGCAGGCAGTATCAGGATAGGTTCATCATCTACTTTAGGATGGTTTAATCTGTATTTGGAGATTGCATTAAAATCATTCCATTTACCAGTGTATTTTGGCAGGTGGGTATGTTTTAACAGCCCATTTGTGGTGCTAAACACCATGTTATTTCCAAAATCTTTTTGTGCCTGCAAAACTAATATGTTGCTAATGTTGCTGAAATCTTTTCGATTTTTTGTAATTATATCTTGCAGCTTTTGTACATCTTCATGCCATGTGATAACAGTATCTATGCTTGATCTGTTTATGGCATCAAGGCATCTCAGTATTGCCATCCTCCCTGCGACATCAAGAAAAGCTTTTGGTGTATTGTTAACTAGCTTTGTGCCGTTAGAACCTGCAGGGATGTATGCAATCCTGACCCTGCTTTCTATATTTTGTTGATTGTTATCCATGTATGTTTCACTTATGATGCTTCTCTTCTTATATAGATTTTTGAATCCCTTTAATGTTTTATAAATCTTTTCAAATCAAAAGACATAGGCAGTATACAAATAGCTATACTGGTAGGAAAAACCATAACATTTATATACTAGTTCTGTTTATTATCTATTTATGTTGGTGTGGAACCAGAATATATGATAAAGTTCAGGCTTAATTGGGAAGGTCCCTTATAAAGCTTCATTCTGAACTTGTAAACCACCCCCCTACGGTATTGAAGACACAAGGACCTTCTCATCCTTCTCCTTTTTTGATTATAGAGAACTTTGAAAAACCATCTGGGTTTCTTAAAGTTCTTAGATTATATTCGTCGATATATCTATACTTGTCTATGGGAAAATTACCCCTTTCTTATTTTAGCCTTTCAGCATTTTCCCGTTCTCTTGCGATTTCTTCTTTAAGTTCTTTTTCAGTTGGCAAATACAGTTTGTATTTTGAAGCAAAAACAGACTTCTTTTCATTAAGAAGCGTATATTTTACCATAGCTTCATTTTTATCAGAGCAGAGTATTAAGCCTATGGTGGGATTA
>JAYEPB010000025.1:0-5473 GCA_034723595.1 Nanobdellota archaeon | reverse complement strand
TAACAGAAAGTATCAACCCTACTGATTATTTAAAAAAACTGCGTAAAAGAGATATTGAACTTGGAATTTACCTGGGGACAAATTGTCCCCATGTAGAAATGCTGACTGAAGCAGGGAAAAAGAGAACAGTTCTTGCAGGAAACACAAAAGATATCTTTCGTCTAATCCAATCAATTCCAAGCAAAAATGCTGAACCTTTCAAGAGATGGCTTGCGAAAAATCCTGAACTTGCTCAAGAAAGAATGAAAGAGCTTTATCAAGCAAAAGGATACCCTCAAGATTGGATTGATAAAAGATTAAGAGGAATTGCCATAAGACAAAATTTAACTGATGAATGGAAAGAACGAGGAATTGAAGAACAGAAAGATTTCTCCATATTAACAGCAGAAATATCTAAAGCAACATTTTGAATGACACCCTCAGAATATAAACACCATAAAAACTTACCAAAACAATCAAAAACTAATCTAAGGGATCACATGAGCGATTTAGAATTAATATTTACAATGTTAGGTGAACGAGTAACTACTGAAATTTCACAAGATGAAAAACCAGATACCTTTAAAAAAAGTAAGAAAGTCGCTAAGAGAGGTGGAAAAGCAGCAGGAAATTCCAGAAAAGCAACTGAAAAAGAATTAGGTCGAAGTGTTATTTCAAAACAAAATTATACTCAGAAGAGACAATACTCAGACCAGTTGGAGAGCAAAGCTCTCTAACTTACTTGGAACACGCAGTGTTCTAAGTTCTTAGTAATCTTCGATTACCAAGACTTAATGAGCTTCGCTCATCAAGATTTAGGTCAGAGATATAGTCTCTTCTTGTCGACATCCATGGATACCCCGACCTTTAGGTCGTGGGAGGATGTCATTTAAGTGAAAAGAAAGAATTAGAGAACAAAAAATGAACAAAAACATATTAATAATTGGCAGTGGAGGACGCGAGCATGCGCTTGCAACCTTCCTATCCAAAAACAAGAATATAGACAAAATATATACAGCTCCAGGCAATGCAGGAACACCTGGGAATATATCTTATAATGCAGGAAATACAAAAGATTTTGAGGCATTGGCTGATTTTGCTCAGGCAAAGGAAATCAATCTGACAGTTGTAGGTCCTGAAATTCCATTATGCAAAGGTATTGTTGATGTATTTGATGCAAGGGGATTAAGCATATTTGGACCGTCGCAAAAAGCAGCGTTTGTAACAGAAGGCGATAAGGCATCTGCGAGAAACTTCATGCAAAAATATGGCATACCCCAGCCTGATTTTGAAGTATTCAATAATCTTGTCTTGGCAAAAGGTTATCTTTATTCACTGCCTGAACAAAGGATTGTTGTAAAGGCATCAGGTCTTGCAGCAGGAAAAGGGGTCTATGTCTGCGAAAATCTTGATGAAGCAGTAAAAGCTGCTGAGGAGATAATGGAACAGAAAATATTTGGCAGTTCTGGCAGCAGGATTGTCATTGAAGACTGCATGGATGGCGAGGAAGCATCAATCTTGGCAGTATGCGACGGACAGCGCGCAGTCTATCTTGCATCATCTCAGGATCATAAGAGGGCATTTGATGGTGATAAAGGTCTAAATACAGGAGGAATGGGAGCTTATGCACCAGCGCCTATAGTGACAGATGAATTATTAAAAGATGTTGATAATAATATAGTCAAAAAGACGCTTGAAGGAATGGCAGAAGAGGACATGCCTTATAAAGGCTGCCTTTATGTAGGACTTATGATAAAAGATGGTGAGCCAAAGGTTGTTGAATATAATTGCAGGTTTGGCGACCCGGAGATTCAGGCAGTGCTTGCTCTGCTAAAGA
The DNA here is from genome assembly GCA_034723595.1 of Nanobdellota archaeon. GTDB lineage: Archaea > Nanobdellota > Nanobdellia > Woesearchaeales > JAGLGH01 > JAGLGH01. The sequence continues at coordinate 3,657 of JAYEPB010000025.1, read as the reverse complement.
CTGATCTTTATGAACTTCTGAAAGCATCAGCTGATGGAAATCTTGATCAGATTCAGGTCGAGAATTATGATAAGGCTGCATGCTGCGTTGTATTGGCATCAGAAGGCTATCCTGGGATATATGAGACTGGCAAAATCATTTCAGGTCTTGATGAGGCAGGCAGGCAGGACAATACCTATGTATTCCATGCAGGCACAACAAAAGAAGATTCTGGCAAAATCCTCACAGCTGGCGGCAGGGTGATTAATGTTGTAGGAATTGGAGATACAATCAAAGATGCCATCAATACTGCTTACAAAGGAACCGAAGCAATAGATTTTGACAATAAATATTTAAGAAATGATATTGGATATAGGGTATTGAAGAAGAAATGAGAAATTCTGGCAAAGAAAAAAAGAGGAGATTTACATGGAAAAAATAAAATCATTATACACACCTAAAGATGACAAGCTAATGGACTGCATTGCTTTTGCTTCCACAAGCGGGACAAATGTAGAGGCGCTTCACAAGGCTGCTGAAGAATACAGAATCAGGGCAGTATTCTGCGACAAGAAATGCGGGGCAATGGAACGCGCAGAGAAGCAGTTGAAACTGCCTGTGATATATGAAAGCGGAGTGAAATTCTGCGGCACATGGAGCAGAGCAGCAGAGCAGGGAGAACAAGCGCTTGAGGAATACATAAGAAGATGCGAAGATTATGAAACAATAGTTGCGCAAAAGCTCAATGATTATGCGAAAGATAATGACTTTAATATTGACATGGTCTTCCTTGCAGGATATATGAGGATTGTAAGGGCGCCTTTGCTTGAGGCATTTCCTGACAAGATGATAAACATACATCCAGCTGACCTTTCTGTGATAGATGATCAAGGCAAAAGACTTTATGACGGCGACAATGCTGTGGTAAAAGCAATCATTGCTGGCGAGCCTGCAACATATTCGTCTGCCCATCTTGTGACTCCTGATCTTGATGAGGGGGAGATGATTGTCAGATCAAAACCATTAGAAGTAGAGACTAAAGGCGCAACATTGCAATCAACCGTAGATCTTACTTTATTTGAGATAAACTCTGGATGCAATATTGATAATATTCTTTTCATGTTTAAGAATATGTATCCATCTTCATACAATGAGCTTATTGATTTTGCTGATCAACATCAGTCTAAACAGAAAGAATATTGCGACTGGCCTGCTTTTACTCTTGCTGCCAAGATGATTTCAGAAGGAAGGATTGCGATTAGTGAAAAAAGGAATGAGAGCAAGTTGAGAGATGTTTATGTTGACGGTAAGAAGATGGGATATGGTGGGTATTGTATTGATTGATGTAAACAAAAGAATAGGGGTAAAACAAAATGGCAACAGAAGCTTTAGAACAAATGTTAGGAACTGAACTTGTGCCTACAACTGGACAAACCAGAATGTATGAAACAATAGATACATATGCAGAAGGAACAACAGCATTATATACACCACCACCAAGACCTATGGGTCCAATTGGAGGTCCTATGAATAATATGCAAGGACCTGGTAATGTAATGTCCAACCAATATGGCTTAGACCAAGATTGGGCGATGCAGGAGAGATTTGATTTTTCAGGTCATAATGGTCTAGGACCACACCTAAATTATGAAATTGTAAATCCTCTTGGGAGTGTACAAAAAAATTTAAATGGTTATCTAGGGGAAAATGACAATCATAGCATAGATTTATTTAATAAATGAGGGAACAACAAATGACAATACTCAAGCAAATTAAGGAATGGGCAAACGCATTTCTTGAAAAAATAGAAAAAGAAGAGATTAGAGAGGAAGAATTAATTAAATTAATCAGGATTGAAGAAGAAAATCAAAGTTCTCTTCTTTTTTATTTTTTGCTTGAGATTTTATTAAAAGTTGCATATGAGAATAAAAAAATAATTATGTCCAAAGGTTTATTAAAATATTATTTGAAATCTAAGTTCAAAGAATCAAAAGATTATTTATTTTATGGTGAAATTAAAAGTTGCGAAGTGGAAGAATTAGATAATGGATTAATGCTAAATAAAGGATTATTCATAAAAATTATAGATCAGTTAGGCTTGAAGGAATCAAAAATGGCTTATATTAAGTACTTGATTGCCAAGGATGAAGAATTTAGAGATATGCTCAATAATGAAGAAAAGATTAAATATGGTAAATTGGATGCAATTATTGAATTATTATTCGAAGAGATTGACTCAAAAGAATTTAATATAATGATATATAGCTTTAAATGAGAACTATCAAAATGCTTCAAGAACTGGAGATAAATCCAAAGAAGCTAAGTTTATCGATGATGCTCTTAAAATTTGGCATGATAATGTTGATTTTTTAATTGAATTGTCTAAGAGAACTAATGAATATTGGAATAAAGAAATTAAGCAGGAAATCTGAAAATGGATTTAAACGATTGGATTATGGACTCTGCAGATTTCATTGATTCTGAATTCAATCTACAACTTAATAAATCTGAACTTAAACAATATTCACCTGAAAATTGGCAAAAGTTTTGCCAAACCAATGGTTTTGATGCTAAAAGCGAGGGCTTGTATGTTCCTCAATCCTATTCAGCTTATGTTAACATTAATTCTCCTGCCTTAATCAGCAATAGATTTCATGAATATTTTGGTCATGGATTGTTTTGTGAACATTCTCATATTGGGAAGAAATTAGTGGAGATTGTTCAAAATGATGGAAATGGAGACAAATTTCTGAATGATGAAATTAATCCACAAGTACAATCGCTTGGTCTATGTAAACAGAATATTGCTAATTATGAAGGATTTGCTCTTTGGCTTGAAGCTTTGCTATGTAGAGAGACAGGCAATTCGAATGTCTGGCGATTGAAAAAAGACAGATTGCCTGATGATTATGTTGCCTTATTTGAATCCTTTCATAATGCAGAAGAAGACCTTACTAGATTTGGCTTTATGTCACAATTGGGATTCCCTAAGTTCTATAATGATAATAAAATAATTAATGTTTTAAATAAAATGTACAATATTAATTTTGAAAATATTGAATTTGCTGTTCTTTATGGCTCTCAAAAACCAAATAGTGATATTGATTTATTTGTAGTTTCTTCGAATCCATCAACTAATTATTTCAATGGCTGGCTGGATATTTATGAATTAAATAAAGATGAATTTAACCATTTGTCTAGCGACTTAGATATAAGTGTTACTGACCCTTTATTTAGTGGAAAATTGATTCATGGCAGTAAAAATTCCTTTGAACGAATTAAAAAACAGGTATATAATCAACCAATTACTGATAATGCAATAAATCATAATGTTGAAGAAGCTGAGAAACAAAAACAATATTTAGATTCTCTCTCTGATACTGATAAACGAAAAAAGGATTGCTTATCATACATTGATAGTTTTTCTCAAAATGCAGAACAATTGCAGATGGGAAATAAGCCACTAACATTGCTAAATCTTCAACAGATATAAATCAAGTTTGACAATTGAATAATTTGATTTATTTTCTGCATAAATCAGCTAATTCCTTGATTTTAATGTGAGCGCAGTGAACTAGGGGTTTAATTCCCCGACCTTTAGGTCGTTTATTCTAGAAAAAAATTTATAGCGGCTTCGCCGCAGTATATACTGCGGACGAAACTGCGCTATTATTTTCT
>JAYEPB010000024.1:0-20329 GCA_034723595.1 Nanobdellota archaeon | reverse complement strand
CGAGAAGCGTGAATTCTTATGCTGAAAAGCATAATTCCAAATCAGGCAAGCTTTCAAGCGATGATGCCAGGGAAGGATTAACATGTGTGATATCAGTCAAGATACCCCAGCCGCAGTTTGAAGGTCAGACAAAGACAAAGCTTGGTAATTCGGAAGTTAAAGGGATTGTGGATTCTATAGTCTTTGAAAGGCTTTCATCATTTTTAGAAGAAAATCCTGCGCTTTCAAAAAAAGTTATAGAAAAGGTCATGACTGCCTCAAGGGCAAGGGAAGCTGCAAGGAAAGCAAGAGAGCTGACACGAAGGAAGTCTGTATTAGAGTTTTCATCGCTTCCAGGAAAGCTTGCTGACTGCTCTTCAAAAGATGCTTCATTATCAGAAATATATATTGTTGAAGGCGATTCAGCGGGTGGTTCAGCAAAGCAAGGCAGAAACAGGGAGTTTCAGGCAATCCTGCCATTGAGAGGAAAGATACTCAATGTAGAGAAAGCTAGGCTTAATAAGATTCTGCATTCAAATGAGATTGTCACAATCATAACAGCATTAGGCTGTGGAATTGGAGAGGAATTTAATATTGATAAATTGAGATATCATAAGATTATACTGATGACAGACGCTGATGTGGATGGGGCGCATATTAACTGCCTCCTGCTTACGTTCTTTTATAGGTACATGAAGGAGCTTATCAAGAACGGATATATTTATCTTGCAATGCCTCCATTGTATAAGGTCAAGAAGAACAAGAAGGAATATTATGAATATAATGATAAGGGCTTGCAAAGGCTGTTTGAAGAGATTGGAAAAGATGGCATCACCCTGCAAAGGTATAAGGGGCTTGGTGAGATGAATCCAAAGCAGCTTTGGGATACGACAATGGATCCTGGAACACGATCACTTAAGCAGATTGCGATTGAAGATGCTGTAGCAGCAGATGAGATGTTCACAATCCTTATGGGAGATGAAATACCTCCCAGAAGAAAGTTCATTGAAGAGCATGCAGAGGAAGTTGTTAATCTGGATATATGATTATTGAGGATGTTAAATTCTATAAAGGAATAGTAAAAAAGCTTAGGTGACTATATTTTACATCATTTGTAGTCACTCATAATAAAAACATTTGAATATCAATAATAACAGGATGGGGGGTGTAATTAGTCGCCCAGTATTTGTTTGCTGTTTCTATCTTGAGCTTAATGGTTTGTATTTATCCTTACCCAAAACCGAAGCACATATAAACAAAGCGCGACACATCCTTAATAAACGGAGAAAAAAAGGAAAAAAATGACAAATAAGGCGAAAATCCTAAAGTTGAAGAACAAAGGTTCTTAATAACTTAGAAGGTTCTACCTTCACATATGTTCACTATCTTATGTAGCAAGTTGCTGGGTATTATGCGAATTTTAGAGAGGGATTTTCTACAATTACTTGATGATGTAATTAATTTTGGAAGCATTTTTTACCTAATTTAAATAGAAAATGGAACAATTTAAAAAACTGGGCATCACTAAGTCCATATTAGAAATAATAGAAAAAGAAAAGTTTGAAGAACCAACAGAAATACAGGTAAAATCAATACCTTTAGCAATTGCTGGCAAGGATATTATAGCTGGCTCTGCAACAGGATCTGGCAAGACTCTTGCATTTGGCGCAGGAATTATACAGAATTCTGTAAAGGGTCGTGGGATCCAGGCATTGATATTGACACCGACAAGGGAACTTGCAGATCAGATATCTCAGGCATTGAAGAAATTTGCAAAAGGCAGGTCATTGAGAATTCTTGCAATCTATGGGGGGGTAGGAATCAATCCGCAGATTCATAGGTTGGAGACTGCAGATATTGTGGTTGGCACTCCTGGCAGAATCCTAGATCATCTGCAAAGGAGGACAATAGAATTAAGGGATGTAAAAACTCTTATTTTGGATGAAGCAGACCGTATGCTGGATATGGGATTTAAGGATGATGTGGAGAGGATTATAGGTCAGTGCCCTAAAAAAAGGCAGACACTCCTATTCTCAGCAACTATATCTTCTGAGATTGCCCGCATTTCCAGGAAATATATGAATGATCCTATCAAAGTATCTGCTGAGTCTTATGTTGATGCCTCAAAGTTATCTCAGGAGTACTATGATGTCCCTGAAAATATGAAATTTTCATTGTTGGCTCATCTGTTGAGAGATGAAAAAGCAGGTCTTGTTATGATTTTTTGCAATACTCGAAGAAATGTGGATTTTGTCGCAAATAATCTTAAGCTTTTGGGAATTGATTCCATGCCAATCCATGGCGGATTTTCTCAGGATAAAAGGACTAAAACAATAAATCGATTCCATTCAAAGGAGTCTTATGTTCTTGTATGCACTGATGTCGCTGCAAGAGGGCTTGACATTCCGAATGTATCTCATGTCTATAATTATGATATCCCAAAAGACAGCAAGGAATATATCCATAGGGTAGGGAGAACTGCAAGGGCAGGAAAGGATGGCAAAGTCATAAATATTCTGACCAGACCAGATCATGATAATTTCACAAGAGTTTTAAGAGATAATGAGCTAAAGATTAAAAAACTGAAAACTCCTGAATTTAGCAGAGCAAAAATTGGATGGAAAGAGGCGCCAAGGCAATTTGGTAGAGGAGGAAGTCGTGGAGGCAGGTCATCTGGCAGAAGCTCTTATGGTGGCAGGAGAGATTCAGATTCAAGAAGAAGTTTTGGTAGCAGAAGAGATTCTGGTAGTAGGTCAGGTAGTAGGAGAGATTCTAGCAGTAGGTCTGGCAGTTCTGGTTATAGACGAGACTCAGGAAGTGGGTCTGGCAGTCGAAGAGATTCTGGTAGTGGGAGAGACTCTGGTCGTAGAGGAGAATCTAAGCCAAGGAGAGATTCTGGTAATAGGTCTGGTGGTGGAAGAGATTCTGGTAGTGGAAAAGACTTTAGCCGCAGAGGAACATCTAATCCAAGAAGAGATTCTGGTAATAGAGGAGAATCTGGCCCCAAAAGAACCTTTAATCGTAGAAGATAACTATTAAAAAATAATTTTAATAAAAAATTACCATCAGTTTTCTATTGGTGGTAAAGTTTTTTCTTTTAATTTTTCAAATGAGAAGTCCATAAGTGTCTTAAGGTTTTCTATATCTGCTAAATTGTATTTTATCAATAAGCCAAGGGCATTTGTATCTCCTCTTTTATATTTATACCACAGCCTGACTGCTTCAAATCCATCAACTTCCTGCAGATCATCATCCCTTATGATACCGACTTGTTTTTCAATTCTTTTAAGACCGCCAGAATATCCTATAGTTTTCATAGCAAAACGCAGGTCAATATGGAATTTGTTCAGATCAACATCTGGAAACTTGGACTGGATAAATGGGACATCAAAGCATCTGCCATTAAATGATACAATCATCTGATATTTGTCCATTTCCTGCTCAAATTCATGCATATTTTTGTCTTTGACAAAGATTTTGCTTTCTTCTCCATTGTATATACCAATGATTGTGATATCATCATTGCGCTTGTCAAGACCTGTTGTTTCAATATCAAGAAAACAGCACTTATTTTTGAATTCGTTATAAACTCTCCAGTGCAGATTAGTAGGGATATTGTTGATAAAAAATTCATGTTCTTTTCTCTCATGAGCGTCTATAGATTTTCTGATATAATGATTCATCATCTCTATTCTTGATTCTCCTAAAGGCAGTTTATGGTTGTTTTCCAGAAAATCATTCCAGGTCAGGATATTATTCTGCCAGAGTTTAGATTCAGTATCACTGCCAACGCCTGGTATATGTACAAATGTATTCTTTAAAATATTAAGCACCTCTTTTGGTTAATATTTGTTTTGCGGTGGTTTAAATATTTTTGGTTTGTTTAGTCAAATGATTCCTGCGGAATCTTTTAAGGGGTGCAATTAGGGTAGTAGTAAAAATAAATGAACTATTCAAATAATTCTGGTTGAGCATTACCCTCAGTCAAAGACCTTATCTTTACCTATAAGTCTTAATAAAAGGAATTATCAACTCATATTCTTTTTTTAACATTTTTCGTCAGTTCTTTTTTTAGGGTCAATTGTCCCTAAATTTTGAAAACCCAAGGTTTTTTTCAAAATTCTCTATATATATTTACTATACAAGTCTTCTTTAAAAACAATAAATATATAAATCTCTTGATTCATAAGGTTTATTAAGTCTTGATGGACAAGTCTTGATGAGATTCCAATATCTCCTAGCTATTGGGTGCACGATACTAATCAAAAAAAGTTTCTTCAGGAAACTTTTTTATAAAAGAGGTAAAAAAGATTGCAACTTGACAATATCAATGGATTATATGCATTTCTTAGTCTGATTCCCCTGATAATAATCTATCTTAAAAGGCCAAGGCCTCAGGATAAGAAGATACCTTCTCTTATGTTTGTGATGAAATCTGCTAGATTTAGCAAAGCTCATACTATATTCAGGAGGCTTATCCATAATCTCCTTTTCCTTATTCAGCTGCTTGCTCTTGTTTTATTATCTCTTGCAATTGCAGTTCCTTATTTTGATGTTCCTGCAAAATACGTGACTGAGCATACTGTGATTATATTAGATATCTCAGCAAGCATGCAGGTAAAGCAAGGCATGAAGACAAGGTTTGATGAAGCTAAAATCCTGGCTGCTGAAAATCTGTGGGGTCGCAATAGCATAATACTTGCAGGTCAGAATCCATATGTTGCAATAAGCGATGTGTATGAATCAAGGGCAAAAGAGATTCTTGACCAGGTTGAGCCTACTGAAAGTGTCACTAATCTTGGCAGCGCAATCCTTGCTGCGGAGATGCTTATAAATAGTTCAAAAGGCAGAGTTGTTGTTATATCTGATTTTATCAATACTCATGGTCCAAATCCTCTTGAGGCAAAGAGAGTATTGGTATCAAAAGGAATAGATGTCCAGTTTATTGATGTCTCAGGGGATGCGAAAAACATAGCTATTATAGATATAGAATATGGCAATGACCAGTCTAAGGCATATATTAAGAATTATAATGATAAAGAAGCATCTGTGACCATAGATTTGATAAAGGATGGCAAGTCAGTGGATCAGATGAAATTGGAAATAGCACCCCATTCTGTAGAAACCGCTTTGTTCAGCACTCTGCCTGGCGAAAGCATGATTGAAATTAATAATAATGATGATTTTTCTGTTGATAATACTGCATATATATCATCTCCTATGAAAGAGAAGATAAATGTGCTTCTCATCACAAACCAGAGAAACAGCAATCTTGAACTTGCGCTGAAATCATCTCCTAAGATTGCGCTTGCGATTGAAGAACCGCCAAGGTTAGGATCTTTAGATTATGATGTCATAATATTCTCTAATTTCAATGCAAATATACTGCTGCCAAGCACTTCTCGGGATGTGGAGAGGTTTGTCAGGAATGGAGCTAATGTGATAATCATGAGTCAGCCTGACATCCAATCACTAAATTGGTTTGCTCTTATGCCTCTAAATCTTAGCAATTATCTGAATGAGTCAACAATAAATGTAGAAGTCATGAACAAATTCACTAAGTATCTGCAACAGGGAGAAGCAGGCAAATACCTAACAAGTAATTATTTCAATAGCACACCATTTAATAAAAGCATTGTCATGGCAACAGCAGATGATGGCAGTCCTCTTATAGCAATCAAGAGCCTGGATAAAGGCATGTCAGTATATTATGGCATAGAAGAAGAAAGAGATTTCATAATTTCACCGGATTATCCTGTATTCTGGAATAATCTTGTTGATTTCCTGGTCGGTAGGGGAGATATAGATGATTATAATATGAAGTTTACTGATTTCTATTCAATCAATCTCACAAAGCAGGGTGTTTATAATATTAAGGGAAAGGATGTGTCTCTGAACCTTTTGGATCAGGAAGAATCTGATGTGGGAGTATCAGGTATCGATAATACAAATATCCTCAAACGGGATCAGGAAGATTTTGAGGTTATAGAAGCTGACCAGAAAATGCCATATAGCTTTGAAAAATATCTTATTATTTTGGTATTGCTCCTTTTTGCTGCAGAAATCTATATAATTAAGTCAAGAGGTGACATGTAAGTGATAGATATGCCTTTTATTATTCCTTACAGGTTTGAGGATATGATATACCTTTGGATGATTCCAGTCGCTGTTATAATTATTGCTTTTATCATCAAAAAAGACTTTGTGAAATTCAAGAGCGACGAGGAAAAAAAGGCTTTTAAGCGAGAGAAGAAATGGGATAAGATATTTATGATAGTGATGCGGTCATGCGCTGTGGCGCTTCTTTTTGTTGCGCTTTCTTCGCCTTTTATAACTGATGAGCGGGAAGTGATCGGTGATCCTCATGTCACAATCATGGTTGATAATTCAACTTCATTTTCTATGTTTAAGCAAAGTGATGTGAGCCAGTTGATTAAAAGTCTGGAGAAATATATGCCTGTCAAGGTAAGGCATATTGGAAGCAGCGATAGTTCTAATATAGGAGATGAAATCATCAACAATATCCAGGGAAACGGTGAAAGCGTTTTGCTTATAACAGATGGCTGGATAACAGATGGATCGACTTTAGATAATGCGTTTACAAATGCGGCAATATCAGAGACAACTATCAATACTGTTAATCTTGAGCTTGATGAAAGCGATCTTATTGTCATGGTAAATGGACCTTCGCAGAATATTATAGGTCTTTCAAATACTTTTACAGTGAGTGTTGAAAATGTTGGTGCTGAGAAAGTATACAGCCTTAAGGTTATACTTGATAATGAGACTGTTATAGATAAGATAGGTATTCTTGGTTCGCATATTGAACAATTTGAGAGAGTTCTTCCGCAGGGATATCATACTATAAGGGCTTTTGTTGAAGATGTTGATGACCATTTCTCTCAGAATAATGCTTATCTCAAGACAGTGCAGATTCTTCCTAAGCCTAAAGTGCTTTTTGTCTCAGAAGCAGAATCTCCTCTTAAAGAAATACTTGAACAAAATTATAATCTTGATACGCTTAATTATATACCTAATGATCTCTCAGCATATTATGCAATCATGCTCAATGACTTGCCAATAGCTAAAATAAATCCTAAATTCAATGCTCTTAATGATTATGTTATAGATGGGGATGGTCTGATTGTCATAGGCGGCAAAAATTCCTATGATTTAGGTGATTATAAGGGTACTTTGTTTGAGACTCTTCTTCCTGTAAGAATTGGCAGTGGAGTTAAGTCAGGAGCATCAGGAGTAAATGTAGTGATTGTGATAGATGCTTCATATTCATTTAAAGGAGATGCTATTGATTATGCAAAGGCTCTTGCTGTTGACATCTTATATAATGCAAGGCTTCAGGATTCAATAGGGGTGATTGCTTTCAGGAGCGGTGGAGGAGCAGGTGAGCGGACAAAAACAGTAGTCAATCTCACTCCAAGAGTAGACTGGCCACTTGATTTTGAGGATGCTGTTATATCGCATATTGGCAGGATTGTAGGAGGAGGGGGAACAGATATCTATGCAGGCCTGAAAAGAGCAGAAGTGATTCTTAAAGGCAAGGAAAACATTAATCTTATAATAATCTCTGATGGTCAGCAGGTGCTAAATAAGGTGAATACAATCAGGAAAGCGACTGCGCTTGCAGAAAAAGGCTATAAGATATTTACTGTAGGTTATTCGAATTCAGGACTTGAGGGAGTTGATCAGTTATTTATGCAGGAAATAGCAGAAGCAGGAGATGGCATCTATACTGGTCTTGACCAGCCGCTGCCTATGGAGTTTATATTTGAAGGAGGCATGGAAGGAGAGGAAGAGCTTGAACAAAAAAAGGATATGGTCGGCGAACCTTTGATTATAACAAATCCTAATCATTGGATCACAAAAGGTCTTGGGCTTGCTGATGCAGCAGTATCTGGATACAATGCTGTTGTGCCAAAGAAGTCTGCGCATGGTCTGGTGTATAGCATAACAGCTAATCCTGTAATCTCTGTGTGGAATTTCGGGCTTGGAAGGGTTGTTGCATATTCTACTGATGATGGCAGGGCATGGTCAGGTCCTATCCTTGAAGGAGACAGTTCAGTGCTTATCCCGAGGATGGTGAATTGGGCAATAGAGGACCCAGATAGAAAAGACCGTTTTAATGTTGATCTTGAGGACACAAGGCTGGGCAAAAAAACAACAGTAACAGTACATGCTGATAAGATGCCTGAACTTCTTGACTTTGTCTTTATTAAGACAGATGATAATGAATATACAACAGAATATTACCCTGTCCGAAAGGAATTCAGGGATTTTTTTGGATACAAGCAGGCAGTCAATTGTCCTTATGAATATATAAATCTTGGCATGAATCCGCATTTTTTGAATCTTGTCAGAAAAGGAGCATACAGGAAAGGGGAAATATTCAAGATGGATGAGATAGAGAATATGGTCGAGAAAATAAAAGAGGATTCTGTAATGATTGAGCCTCTGACAATATATATGCGATGGCCTTTTGTGCTGATTGCACTTGCGCTGTTTATGATAGAGATATGCATAAGGAGGATAAGGGATTATCGGAAATGATTGTAAAAAAGTTTCCTGAGGAAACTTTTTTGAATGGTATGAAGGAGGGTTTTTGATGAGGTAACTAAGATGGCATACATAAAAAGAAACGTAAATTTTGGGCTTTTAGCGCTTTTACTTGGTATGATTATGGTATTTATAGGATTTACCCTTTATTACCAGCAGACATTCAACACGCTTGCTGTAAATTATACTACAAAGCTTTCCCAGCTTGAGAAAGTGACGCAGGATCTTTCAAAGCATAAGACAATACTAACCCATACAAAATCAGAATTGACTCAAACTGAGATTGATGTAGATGCAATCTCAAAAGAATATGAGGATCTTGAGGAAGCAAAGAGAATACTGCAGGGTGAGCTGGATACGACTACAAATAATCTAAATACAAAGATATCAGAGCTGAGCAGCGAGAAAAGGCTTACGCGGGAACTCAATGATACAATAAAGGAAAAAGAGGCAGAAGTTGCTCAGTGCGAACTGCTTTATAATGCTGAAAAAGCAGAACATAATGAATGCGAGAGTGAGCTTGATGACTGTGAGGATGATCTTGACACATGTCAGAGCTCGTGATTCATGAATCTGGATATAAAGCGAAATAAGATATAAGAAACGGTAGGAAACAAAAAATGAAGAACTTCAGGCAGATACTAGAGGAAGTGAGCAGTACACTAATTGTATTTATGCTGTTTGATACTATTCTTACAGCAGCTATAGTCTTCCTTATATCTTATCTTGTGCTTTCATTTTTTAATATCTATGGGTATTGGTCTTTGATACCAGCGATAGGTGTCTTTCTTTTGGAAGGATTGAAAAGGATGAGAAAGAATAGGCTAAAAATAGTCGAGGATTCTTATGACTTCCTTAGGGAAAAGCTGAGAACAGCAAAGGATTATCTTGCAGTTAAGAATCCTTTTGTAGAAGATCTTCAGGAAGAGATTAGCGGTGACATAAAAAAAGTAAGGTCAGGGACATTTTTCAGTGAAAAGAAAACAAATATAAAGATAGCGGTCATAATTTTCCTTTGTATATCTATAGTTGTGCTTGCGCCTTATCATTTTGTGCTTTTTGATTTCAACAAGGCAGTTTCAGATGTTATAAAAGAGAGGGATAAGACTATTGATCAGGCAATAATTATGAAGCCTGAATATGAGCGTATGCTTGTAGAGGATGAATGGTATGGAGATTTCAGCCTTGGTCAGTTGGGAGAAGAAGAGATGCAGATACAACTGATTGAATCAAATTATAAGCTGACATCTGATATTGTTCAGAATCCTGAAAAGAAAGATTTTGAGGATATATATCCTGGAGGAGTCACTGTGTCACGTGCAGGGTCTTATAAGGCGCGCATAGAAAAGGAAAACCAGGAGATTGTTAAAAATTATTTTAAAGAGATAGCTAAATAAAAAGTTTCCAGAGGAAATTTTTCAAGGAGGTATAAAGATGAGAAGATATAAAGAAATATTTGATCTTGTTTACAAAGAAATAGGCAAGGTAGTTATAGGTCAGCATGAAATGGTTGAGCAATCGTTAATAGGTATGCTGTGCGATTCCAACGTGCTGCTTGAAGGATATCCTGGGCTTGCAAAGACACTTGCGATCAATACGATTTCCCAGATAATGGATATGAAGTTCTCAAGGATACAAATGACTGCAGATCTCATGCCATCAGATATAACCGGGACATATATCATCGAGGAGACTGCTGGCAAAAGGAATTTCAAGTTTCAGCAAGGCCCTGTATTTGCAAACATAGTTCTTGCTGATGAGATAAACAGGGCTACGCCAAAAACGCAGTCTGCACTTCTTGAGGCGATGCAGGAGAAGCAGGTTACAGTGGGCAATAATACTTTTAAGCTTGACAAGCCATTTTTTGTGCTTGCTACTCAGAACCCGATAGAACAAGAGGGAACATATCCTCTTCCTGAGGCTCAGGCAGACAGGTTTCTTCTTAAGGTGAGGGCCAGCTATCCCACCCCGACTGAGGAGCTGAAGATAGCGCATATATATAGTTCTGAGATAAACCTTGGAAAGCCTAAGGTGCTCCTCAATATAGACAAGCTGATAAGGCTGCAGCAGCTTGTGAAGCAGGTGCCTATTGCTAATGACCTTAAGGCAAAAGTGATAAAGATAGTGGCAAGAACAAGGAAAATGCCTGATGTAATAGAGTTCGGTGCGTCTCCAAGGGCTTCTATAGGGCTGATACTTGCAGCTAAGGCAAGGGCTCTTATGAGAGGAAAGAATAATGTAAGTTCCGAGGATCTGGAAGAGCTTGCATATCCTGTAATGAGGCATAGGATAATCCTTAATTTTGAAGCTGAGAGAAAAGGTATGACAACAGATGATGCAATAGCTGAAGCTATAAAGAAGGTGAAATAGGATTATGATAACAGCAGAATTCCTAGACCAGTTGTCAAGATTCAGTCTTATTGTGCATAAGAGGGTGACTTCCAATTATGCAGGACCGCGTAGGTCAGTGACTCATGGCAGAGGCATAACATTTAAGGATCACAGGATGTATTCTCCTGGTGATGATTTTAGAAGTATTGACTGGAAGGTATTTGCGCGTACTGATGACCTTTATATCAAGAACTTTGAGGAAGATAGGAATCTCATTGTGCATGTTATAATAGATAATAGCGCAAGCATGAATTTTCGTTCAAATAAATTCACAAAATTTGAATATGCTTCTATGCTCGGAATCGGTTTTGCTTATCTTACTCTTAGGGAGAATGGGAAACTGCAGTTTGCTACTTTTGCAGATAAGATGACTGTATTTTCTTCAAGAAAAGGCAAAAGCCATATAATGGCAATGCTTGATTACCTTAATACTCTGAAACAGGGAAAAGCCTCTGATTTCAGTGGATGCATGTTAAGATACAAGAAGTATATTTCCAGCAGATCGCTAATAGTCATAGTATCTGATTTTTTATATGATTTAAGCCAGATAGAGATTCCTATATACCTGTTCGGTGGCCATAATATAAAACTGGTACAGGTGCTTGATCCGATGGAGCTGAATATGGAAGGGATAGAAGGTGATTATAATCTTCAGGATCTTGAAACTGATGAAAGTATGAGAACATATATCAGCAGGAAGATGAGGAATGAATATAAACGCAAGCTTCAGGAGCATAATGCTAAGATAAAAGAGCTTTGCGATAAGACTGGTGTTGATTTCTATACTATATCAACAGACAAGTCTATATTTGATTCTTTTTATGAAGTGCTTAGATAAAATATTTCCTTTGAAAATATCTAATCTTCTCCTCTTAAATATTTAATAATGCTTTTGGCAGTACCCATGAAATCTTCTATCATTTCACTTGTTGTCACATATTTGCCTTCGTTGATATCTCTTCTTTTGTAATCCAGGGCATATCCAATAGAATTAAGTTCAACTCTTTCAGATGGATTCATATATCCTTTTTCTTCAATCCCTCCCTGAATATCACGCACTTTTTGGTAGATATTCTGTGCAGGCGCCTGGCTCATCTTTATCTGATACTGCCGCATTGCCTGCAATTCTTCTTCTGTCAGCTCAGGTTTTTCTTTCCTGACTTTTGATTCCAGATTATCACCTTCGTCTCCTGTGAACAGTTTCCTGATATCTACTTTTTTTGGTTCAGGCAGTGAAATCCTTTCCATATCTTCTCTGACTTTCTTCTGTCTTTCAAGCTCCTGCTGCTCCTGCATAATCATATCTCCTGCATTTTTTATCATAGAACGTTCTTTTTCCTGCAGTTCCTTAAGCTTTTTTATCTTTTCTGCAGGAGATAGATCTTTGAGGTCTTTAGTTATATCGTCTTCAGCCATTTTGTTTAGTCAAAAGTTTACTGCGCAGATTTTTGAAAGTTATTCTCTTTTATAATGTTTCTTTTATTATGTATAACAAGTGTTCAACAAGAGATTTGCAAAGCAAAGGTTTTGCTTATCTCCAGGCAATCATGCCATGGGCTTTCTTGAAATTTTTATAGATAACATAACTCTCTCCTGTAATCATGCCTTGTGCGCCCTTTTTCTCTGCTGAGATCATATCCTGCTCTGCGCGTATCTCTTTTGCAGATCTAGGTTTTTTTTCGCCAGGTGTTTTTTCTTTTTTTTCAATGCCAAAAAGCTCTCCAAGTCCTCCAAATATGCCTAAGAATGGAGTTAAGACAGTATCTTTCTTCTCTTTAGGCTTTTCTTCTTTAATATCTTCTTTAAATATTTCTCCTCTTTCTCCAAGATATTTTTTCAGATCATCTCCAAGCTCTTCCATTGCAGCTTTCAGGGAGTTGTCAATTGTTCCGATAAGCTCAAGATCTTCATCATCTTTCAGTTCTTTGTATTTTTTTACTTCTTCATCACTCCAGGCATAGGTACGGAAAGTTATCTTCACTTCGCCTGCATGCTGAGGACCTCTTTGGTAGCCCTCTGCCTGGTATGCCATGCTTGGCATTGATCTGTACTGGAAATTTAGGAGCAGGCATGCCCAGACCTTTTTGCACTTTTCAGGCTTTTTTCTGAGGAGGATTTCAACTTCCATCATTGAGCCTTCAAATGAGCTGACAATGTCAGCACTTCCCATCATATGCTCTTTTGACTGAAGCCTTTTCATGTAACGAAGATAAGGCTTTACCCAGTCCATGTACATTCGTATTATATCAAAATGCTGCCTTAAGTATTTAATCATGAATGTTTTTCTAGTTTTCAATTCATCATAAGTCTTTTCTTTCCATTGGATAAAAGTCATAAGCTTTCTTTTAAGGACATTTCTTAAATGAAGGTTGAAATCAAGCGCATCAACATATCTATTTACATCCCCTGGTTTTAACGGAGGCGCACTAAAGAAAAGATCGGGAAGAACAGTATATTGCAGTTCCCGTGCCATTCCATATACAGATGCAGGATTCTTTCCACCTCCTTCTACTAAATCAATCCACATGCCTTTCAGCGTGATCTCAGAAGCGTTTTCTTTAGGATGTTCCCAGCTATCCTTATAGTAAAATAATTTCTCGTCAATCACCCTCAGTTCTCTAACCATCTGGAACAGTTCTTTTATGAATTTGCCAATTGTTGCAAGATATTGTGTTATTCTGTCCTGTTGTATGCCAACCCTTTGCTGCGATACACCAAAGAAAGTAGAATGCTCGCTTGCAGCAAATATATCAGTGATCTTATCTACAGTGGCATAAGCAAAGTCATATTTTGCATGGTTCATAAGCCAATAATATGCCTCTTCAAGGTTAGGTTTTTGAGAGTCAATGATAATGAGAAATCTATCTGCTGGGGCAGGATAGCCTGTCTTGAACAGTTGGGGTGTTGTGAATGCTCCGAATACATATTCTTCAGGTTTTTTAAATCCAAACTTCTTTAAACGCTCGTCAACATCCATATTTAATGAATTGATTGCTATAGTATATAAATATTTCTTATTTGGGATTAAATTGTAGTCGGTGTTAGTGGTTAGGGATGATATAAGAATAATTTAGTATAACCCAGATTAGTATAATCTAAATTATACTATCATCTCCTATAAATAACAACAATAAAGCCTATCTTATCAATCAATTCTGCTCCAGTCTTGCTGCACAGTTCTTCAGCAGCTTTTTTCTTGTCATTGTCCTCTAGAAAACTTTTCAGAAATTTTATCTTTATCAGTTTTCTTTTCTTCAGAAGCTGCTTTATCTGGATTATGGTGCTTTCACTAAACCCGTTCTTTCCTATTCTTATTATAGGATCTATGAGCTTTGCTTTTTGCCTGAGTTCTTTGATTGCTTGTTTTTCCATAAAGTAATCACCTGCCATGGTCCATTATCTTCCTGCGCTTTAGCTCCTTTATGTGCTTATTTTTATCTTTTATTACTTGTTTTATATCTGTTGTCAGTTTGTTGATCATGAATGCTACATGCTCTCCTCCAAGGAAATGAGGGAGGATGACATAATCACTTCCTTTTTCATATAATTCAAGCGCATCATCAATATCCATTGCAGTTACGAATGTTATTGCCTTGCTGTCTGATTTTTTTATTGTTTTAAGCAGGAGAACATTGTCATGCTTATCTGGGATTGTTGATATTATCATCTCTGCATCCTTGAAATTAATCCTTTCAAGAATCTCCATATCACCTATATCTCCATAAAGGCATGGGATTTTTCTTCCCATAAGGTCGCGAATTACTTCAGGGTTAAAGTCAATAATGAGTATGCTTTTCTTCATCTTTTTTATAGTCTTATATATACTGAATCCTACCCTGTTATGTCCGCATAGCACTATATCATATTTAGGCTTTTCTGCCATGTATTCAAAATGGAATTTCTTATGCGGCAGTATTTTCTCAAAAATCTTGAGCTTTTTCTTAATCATGAGATAGAGCTGGTTGTCAAAGTTTATGTAGTAGGAAGTCAGGCCCATGGTTATCAGGGCAAGCATTACTGTAAGCGTGTATATATCCTGATGGATATGTCCCATGATCATTCCCTGCGCAGCAAGGATAAGAGCGAACTCGCTAATCTGGCCAAGTGATAGTGACGAGAGGAATGCAGGTCGTTTTTTATATCCCATTATTGTGATGATAATCATGCAAAGCAGAGGCTTGAAAAGGATAATAAGCAGCAGGAAGCATATGAGGGGCACTAGGATATTTGCCACTGCGCCAAAACTTATGCTCATTCCTATGGATACAAAAAATATTGTGGCAAAGAAATCCTTGAGAGACATTACCTTGCCTATTATCTCATAACTGTACGGCAGGTTAGCAAGAGCAACTCCTGCGATAAAAGCTCCAATGACAAGAGATATGTTAAGTGTCATAGAAAATATGCAGAAGAAGAAAAGAACTGATATTGATGCAAGGAAGAGAAGCTCTTTTGTCTTTGCTGCAAATTTGAATAAAGATGGCAGGATGTATATGCTCAGGAAAAATGATATCACTATAAGGAAGATTATCTTAAGGATTGAAAATATCACAATGTCTATTGAAAATGATGTATTTGCCAGCATTGCCAGCGCGATTATTGCTATCAGATCTTCCATCAGCAGCATACCTAAGACTATCCTGCCATGAAGAGTATCAAGTTCTCTCTTGTCTGAAAGCAGCTTGACTACTACCATTGTTGATGAGAATGCAACTATTATCCCCAGATATATGCCTGTAATAGCATTGTAGCCCAGCACTCTTGTGAGAATAAACCCTGTTATGAAAAGAATAATCATTTTGAGAGATCCGCCTATAGTCGAGACCTCAGCAACATTCTTCAATCTTTTGAATTCTATCTCAAGTCCTACAATAAACAGGAGAAAAGCAATTCCAATCTCTGATAAGGTATTTATAAGTTCAACTTGCTTGACAAGCCCTAGTACTGGACCTATCATCAACCCGCTAATTATGTATGCAGGAATCAATGGCTGCTTCAATCCTTTGGCAAGATATGCGAAAAGCGTTGCCACTATAAGGACAATGCCAAGTTCCACAATAACAATATTATATATCATAATTTTGGTTGAATTTTATCTTAAATCTTTTTAAACATTTAGTTTGATTCTCTCCTGAATATTCTTTTCCAGAATGGTTTCTTCTGAGGTTCTTCTTTCTTTATTATTTTCTTTGGTTCAATTACTTTCTTTGGCTTTTTTCCTTTTTTAGAACCTGCTTTATTTAGTTTAAGTCCTGCAGTTTCTAATGCTCTGTTCCAGCTGCCAAAACGTTCATAATAGGTTTTTGAATCAGGATAATTTTTTAGTTTATTAAAATCTCTTTGGGTAGGGATTTTGTTTGTTTGAGAATATCTTTTGCGCAGCAATTCAAGCAACTCTGTTTTTGTATAACTAATCCTTTTTAGAGGTTCTAAGCCTGCTTCTGATAAGGCCTTGTTAAAAGAGCCGAATGTATTTCTGTAAGCCATAAGCGAAGGCTTGATAAGGTCTCTCTGTTTAGGCAGTCTGCTTAAGTCTTTTGAAAGTTGCCTTAGGTTTTGAATCAGTTCTTGTTTTGGGTATTTTTTCATTTTGTTTGTATCCTTTAGTAATCTAATTTTTAGTTAGATTTTATTATATATGAAATCTTATTTTATATAAACTTTTCTAAATCATTTTTGAAAATCTTTATAAGTTCATCCACAATCCTATATATCCATAAATGACAAAAATCAGCATACTTGGTTTTGGGTGTTCAAGCAATATATCAGATTCTGAAGCCATGGCAGGATTATTGAAAGATGCAGGGTTTGAGATAGTTGATGATGTAGCTGACGCTTATATAGTGATAATAAACAGCTGCACAGTTAAAGGAAATAGCAATATCCTAAGGAATATGCGTTCTATAGTAAATGATTATCCATTTAAGCAGATTATCCTTAGCGGATGCGTGACCAGTGATCTTATCAGTGAAGCAAGAAAGATAAAAGAAGAGATTTCTGTTGTTAATACTCATAATCTGCAAGAGATTGTATCTGTTGTTGAAGAGACTCTTAATGAGAATTATATTGAAGTTCTTGCAAGACCTGAAGAAGAAATTGTAAAAATCAATCTGCCGAAGATAAGACAGAATTCAATAATTGGTATAATCCCTATCTCATCTGGTTGTGTTGCTGAATGTTCTTATTGTTCTGTAAGGCTGATTAAGGGAAAGCTTTTCTCATATCCTATTGAGAGCATTCTGAAAGAAGCAGAACGCGCTGTTAAGGAAGGATGCAAGGAGCTGTGGATAACAAGTCAGGATACTGCTGCATATGGCATGGAATGGGCGGGAAAATCTCATTTGCCTGAACTACTGCGCAAATTAGTTGATATTAAAGGCTCTTTTTTGATTAGGCTTGGAATGGGAAACCCATCAAATTTCATGAAGATAGCAGATGAGATTGCCGAAATAATGAAGAATAAAAAAATGTTTAAGTTTTTGCATATCCCTATTCAGTCTGGCAATGATGAGATACTTAAAGCAATGAACCGAAGCTATACTGTTGAAGAATTCCTTGAGCTTCTAGTTAAGTTCAGAACTGTGATTCCCAACATAACAATCAGCACTGATATAATCTGCGGTTTTCCTGGTGAAACTGATGAGCAGTTCAAAGATTCAATGGATGTTCTTGATAAGATAAAACCTGATATCCTTAATAGATCCAGGTTTCAGCCAAGACCTGGAACAAAAGCCGCAGCCATGAAGCAGCTTTCAGGAGGGCTGATAAAAGACAGGTCAAGAGCAATATCATCCAAATTTGACTGGCTTGCATATGAATCCAACAGAAAATGGAAAACCTGGCGTGGCAGCATATTGATAGATGAGGCTGGCAAAGATGGTACATGGATAGGCAGGAATTCTTATTATAGACCTGTGATTGTTGAGGGTAATCTGAAAATAGGTGATATAGTAACTGTTTCTGTGATTGGGATAACTAAGCATTACCTTAGGGCTAGTCTTATTAATCAAAAGTTTGCTGTGCAAACTTTTGAATAGAAAATAATTTAAACAATTACTTTTTAAATAAACAATATGAGACAAATATTCAATAGCATTGACAAGCTTAAGATAAAAGGCACTCCAAAAGAAGAGAAAGAGTTTGAAGAATACAAGGATGAAGTCAAGAGAAATTTTATGGAGATGGATTATGTTGTCAGGAAAAAACTGAAGCAGCTTACAAGGCATCATGCAAACACAATGAATCATAATGTCATGGTTGCGCATGATGTAAAATATATTGCAAAGAGGTTGAAACTGCCGGAGGATGAGATCCAGGCATTGTTTATCGCTGCTTTAGTGCATGATATAGGCAAACTTGATGTCCTTGATTTATTGCTTGATTCGAAAGAAAAAGAGCAAAAGGAAATGCTTGAGATAAAAAGAAAAGAAAATCCTAATGATTTGCATTTGAATGGTAAGAAAATTATACCTATTGATGTTCTTAGTGTTGAGGATTTGCTTAAATATTATCAAAAGAAGAAAGGACTTGATGAGGCTAAAGTAAGGATATTCCTTAAAGAAAAGGGCATACCACTTAAGTGGACATTAAGGGAATACATTAATGTACATCAGGAAAGGACAAGAGAGATTCTCACAAAGATTGGAGTTAATCCAAAGATAGTGGAATATGCTGCATCACATCATCCTGAATATTTTATGGAACACACTAAACTCAATTGGAAATGCCAGATTATTTCTATTGCTGATAAATTCAATGCTATGATCCAGTCAGAAGGTGTTCGGAATTATATGACAAAAAAAAATAGGATTGAAGCTTTGGATATTATTATTAAAGGGTTTATAAATCAGGTTGCTGAATCTTTTTTCGCAAGTGGACCTAAGAAAATAATCAGGGTATTGGGGGAGAAATATATTCCTGTTGAAGTGAAAAGTTTTTTGATTCCTTATTCCCTAGCTCTTATTAAGGCATTTCGGCAGGACTCAAGATTGTCTAAGCCAACAATTGAGGAATTGAGAAACGCAATCATAGACATAGAAGTGACTTTTGAGGTCAATGATAAAGTTAAATATGTCTTAGATAAGCATCTTCAAAACAATCTTAAGATAATTGAAAATGAACTTAAAAAGGGTTTAAATATTGTTTAAGAAAAGAAATAAATACAAAAAAGGTGAAAATATGACAAAAACTGAAGAAAATCTTAAAGCTGCATTTGCAGGAGAGAGCCAGGCGAGAAATAAATATATTTATTTTGCTAAAATTGCCAGAAAAGAAAGCTATCATTATATTGCAAAAATCTTTGAAGAGACTGCGGAAAATGAAGTGCAGCATGCAAAAGATGAATTCAAACTTCTTCATGGCATTGGCGATACAAAAGCTAATCTTAAGGCAGCTGTTGAAGGCGAACATTATGAGACTAGTGAAATGTATCCAAATTTTGCAAAAGATGCTGAGGAAGAGGGAAATACTGAAGCAGCAAAACTGTTCAAAGAGATAGCTAAAGTTGAGAAGACTCATGAAGAAAGATACAGAAAACTGCTTGAGCTGGTCGAGAATGGTACTGTATTCAAAAGGGAAAAGCCAATAAAGTGGCGATGCCTGAAATGCGGCTATATCCATGAAGGAACAGAACCTCCTGTAGAATGTCCTTCATGCAAGCATGAAAGGGAATATTATGAGCCAGAGGATTTATCATTGTAAGTCAAAAGTTTGCTTGCAAACTTTTGAAATGTGAAGGGTCTGTGAATTGAAAGAATAATCAAGAATCAAATAATAAGCAAGTTGGCTCTGGACATCTTAAAGAAAGCTTTTGTTTAAGAGTGTTTAATGACTTAATTAAATTTTTATCAAATCCTGAAAATTTTAAATTTGAATTTCTTTCACTAATATATGTAAGATATTCTGTTGCTACATAGATATCTTCATCATCTACATCTGAAAAAATCCCTTCTGTTTTTTTAAGTTCTCTAATTTTAGTTTCCCATGTGTATTGTTTAACCGCGCTGAATCGTGGTGATTCCTGGAAATTATTAAAATTCTTTCTGAACTTGTGCCATGCTTCTGTGGCAATTATATCAGCTTTTTTTAAAGAATTTTCTAAAACATCAGTTAATTCCTGTGAATCTTTTAATTTACTAAATAAAAGTTTATCATTAAAGATAAGTTTCATATATTTATTTGTTTGTTTAAGATTGCCACTTCTTATTGCATCTTTCAGCTTTTTGTTGAATAGTATTTCTTGAACTTTAGCATTCTGAGCAAGTCTGGTTCCCCCCACTTCTTGTTTTGTTAGATTCACAGCCTCAATAACTACATCGCATATCTCTTTTAAATTACTAGAAAATGTTGCAAGAAAAGTTTCTTTTACTATGCGTAAACTTATGAATGG
>JAYEPB010000023.1:0-5683 GCA_034723595.1 Nanobdellota archaeon | reverse complement strand
TTCCAGATAAGATAAAGATACTGAAATCAGGACCAAGATTAAAGGAAGAGAGATACGGCTTGACATTACGAGACAGCCTTGACAAGAACGAAAGCATTGATGCCTGGTTCCTTGGTGGTGTTATCAGGTCAGGCAATGATACAATCATAACAACAATTGATTATACTATAAGAGGTGTCTTTACACAGATTGTATTAGAAGATAACATATCAATAGATTATAATAGTAACATTGAAGTCAATGTAAGCTTTGACAACATATCAATGAATATATCAGGCATTAACATTACAGATAATTTATCTTTAGATTCTAACATATCTGGAGTTGACAATCTCTCAGAGCAGAGTAATATCTCTGAGAATATCACTGCACCAGCTCCTATAATAACAAGAGCGGCTCCTGAGAAAGAACCAATCCCTTACATTGTTGTGATTGGCATAGTCATTATTCTGCTTGTTATTATCGGGATTATTATGGTAATCAAAAAACGAAAAAGAGAAGAATTCTACTGAAACTAATCTTTTTTAAAATGAAGAAAATCTGAATCCTGATTAAGATTCAGTTTTAGTATCTACAAACTTTTCTTCTCTTCAGCCTCAGGAGATTTAGCTTCCGCTTTAGGCTCCTCTTCAACTTTGGACTCAACTTTTACCTTTTGCTTCACTTTTGGCTCAGCTTTTACCTTTGGCTTAACTTTTGCTTTCTCTTTCGGAGACTTTTTCTTAGTTTCCTCAGCTTCTATCTTCTTCAGAACTGACTTTCTCTGCTTTCTTGGTCTTTCTTTCTGCTCTTTGGGCTTCTTATCCTTAAGCTCTATGTTCAGCTCTGATTCAAAAAGACTCTTAACTTCATCATGAGAACCTTTTTTTAATGAAAGCACTTTATCAGTCATCTCAAGATGCACAACATTGCATTTCCTTCGCCTTGTCTGACCATCTATCAGGACATATAAATCATCAATTTTCTCTACTATGACACACATCAATCCAGCATCACGTCCTGCTGTCTTTATACATACTCTTCCTAATTCTATCATTTTTCATTCCTCCCCTCTCGAGAATTAACAGGCATTGTCACCAATGCCTCATGAGAGAGATCTATTTATTTCTGCTTCTCGCAACTATCTCTTCGCGCATGCATTTACTGCACAGCACACCGCCAAATGGCCGTTCTGGTCTTTTTGCAGTTTTTGGCATATTCTGCATCTTATATGGCCTTTCCCTTGGAACTCCTTTTAGCTCAACACCGCATCCACCGCACTTTGCTTTGGAAGGCTTCCTTTTCCTGTAATGAATTTTTGTCTCTGCTCCTGGAGTCTTTACAAAAACCCTTCTGAAGGTCCTTGACTTAAACATTCCTCTTACCATTTTTTTCGTCCTCTGATTCGTTTATTGAGGTTAATATACCTTAACTCAGCACAAGATATAGGGAATAAAGAGGAGTTTATAAAGGTTACTGTTAAGAAGTTCCCTGAAGAAACTTTTTCTAACCAGTAAGATATTTCTTACTAAACATCAAAAGAGATCCTAAAGAAACTGCAATAATAACAAAGCCATTAAGCAGAACAAGATGCTGGAAAGAATACGCATCTACAATCATCCCGCTAATTAAGAAACTGAAGAGCGCGCCAATCTTTGCTATTGACAGATAACTTGTCACCACAAGCCCCTCCTTATGAACTTTTTCGCCTATATCTGACATCAATGTCCAGGCAGAGACATTCCACATTGATCTCCCAATTCCCTGCGCAAAAAGAAGAATGAGAAGAGGAATATAGCTATTTATCAGGAAAATCAGGCAGAATGTTACCCCGGTTATCAGAAGCCCAATCACAACTGCTTTTGCATTGCCAATCCTATCTCCAATTCTACCAAACTGCCCTTGCAATAGATGAGTGATTCCAAGAACAGACAGTGCAATTCCTACATGTGTATTTGAAAGGCTTAAATTTTCAAGTATAAAAATCGGCAGGAACAATGCAGTTGCAGGCAGCATTGCATGAGCGCATATCCCAAGCAGCCCCATTACCCTCAGATCTTTGAATGAAAGAAATGTCTTGATATCAGCAAACAGATTAAAGTCATTTTTCTTTATTTTATGATTATTGAGATGCGTCCCTTTCAAAAGCCCAAGCAAAAGTACAGTCATTATAACAATTGATACAATAAATGGAAACTGGATAAAGAAATAATCTGCAAGCAGCCCCCCAATTAAAGGAGATGCAAGCTTTCCAAGATAACCCATGCTAAGGAACAGTCCACCAAGATATCCTCTATCTTTTTTTATTCCATCTTCAACCTTTGCAAGTACAATCAAAGACAAAATGCTTGCTGCAATTGCGTCCAGAAATCTTGCGATAATTATACACACAAGAAATTGATCATACATATACAAGCTATACGCCACAATTTCTGCAAATATTGCCATACATATTATGCTCTTCCTGCCAATTTTATCTGATAGATTACCAATGATAGGAACAAATATGATTATGGAAAATGGAAGTATAGCAAAAACCCAGCTTACCTGCGTATTCGTATACCCCATGCTTTTGATATAAGGCCCAAGTATTGGAGAAATAAGAAACAACGCAAATGTCAACATCATATTGATTTCTGTGTATCTCCTAAAATTATGGTCAAGCATATAATAATCAGAAAATTATAAGTTAATAAACTTTTCCTACAAAAGAATAACATAAAACAAAAGTTTTAGTAAATCTTCATCAACTTCCTAAGCAAACTGCTAAATACTATAGAGAATATTATATAAGCCCCAAGCCAGCCTGGCCGCCAGCCGAACAAGCTGAATCTTCCAAAAGGCTTGACTGGCGCATTGCTAAGCTGAATTGTTTTTATCCCGTCTTCCTTAATGGATTCTTCCACTGGGCTGTAATCCCTTTCAGTAGAAATAATAACTTCCTTTGTATAACTCTTCTCATCCTTCTTAAATTCAAGCAGATACTCTCCTGGATCGCCCTTAAGAATAAAAACAACTGAACCGTCTTCAATTATCTTAAGCTGTTCACCTACTACATACAATCCATCGCCTGTAATCAACTCTATTTCGCCTGTTGTTCCTGCATCAAAATTAACAGTAGCTGTAAATTCCTGATTTGGAAGCAAAGGGTAATATGCCATATGAGCATTAAGCCAACCAAATATCAATAAGATTGGCAGCATTGTAAAAAGAGTAGGTTTCATAGAATGCATCATATACTTCATATTTGTTTCCATAGCTTTTTTCTGAACTGCCATGGCTTTCTCAGGATGCGCCTTGAGTTCTTTCACCTCTTTCTGAAACTCCTTCATCTCAGATTTAAGACGCTTCATAAGATCCTGATCTGTAACATATTTATATATGACTGTAATAACAACAGAAATCAAAAAAGAGATAAGAGCAATTGCTAACAGTGAATTCATTTTTAGCAATGGCGAAAATATTGGATCAAGCAATGCATCGAATACCATTTTATTCCATAAACTTCCTCATCATTGGATGCATATCCATCATGTGCTGTTTTGCAATCTCTTCATATAGTTTATAGATAATCATTACGCTAAGCAGAATGCCTGTTCCCTGAGATAATGCCCCTGTCAAATCTGCTGTTGCTGCAAGGAATCCTACAGCGATCGCACCCATGATAGTCAAAGGCCAGATATACCTGTTCAACACCCTCTCAAGGATTCTTTCATCTTTCCTAAAACCAGGAATCTGCAATCCTGACGCCATAATCTGCTTTGCCTGACTTTTAGCATCCATGCCAGCAGTCTGGACCCAGAAGATACTGAAGATTACAGCTCCGACTATCATAAAAAGCATATAAACAACAGAATGCCCTATATCTGCTCCTGCAAGAGATCCCTTAATAAGCTTCCCGACAATATTTGGAGAATACAACCATGCAACAAGGCCTGTTGCAGGAGTATTGCCTACAAAAGTGCCTAATATAGGATGGCCCCACCTCTCAAGAAGGCTTGCCCATAACTGGACATTAGCCATCAACGCAGCAACAAGTATGACTGGAATATTTGAAGTATAGATAAAGTTCAAAGGCCACCTTATTCCCTGGCCCCTCACCCTGCCAAAAGACAGAGGAATCTCAATCTTCATCGCCTGCGAATAGACTGAAATCACAAAAACCAATACAGTTGAGAGTATCGCTGCTATATTAAGGAAAGCTGTCTGAGGATCTCCTGCAGCAAGTGACTGGAACAATGCAGGTATAGCTCCTGCAGCTATTGATGGATTAGTAGGTGAAGGCAATGGACTAAGCGCTCTTATAAATATGCTCTGTGATACTCCTGCTGCGATAAACAGGCTTATGCCTGAGCCAAATCCCCATTTAGCGACTACTTCATCCATAAACATTATCAGGATTCCTCCAAGAGTAAGCTGGAATATAAGCAGCCATGCAGGGATTCCTGGAAGCGGAGCAAGACCGCCCATCATAACATAGATTCCTGCCTCAAAGACTATGAAAAATAATGCAAGAACTTTCTGGACGCCCTGGAAATTCCTCTTTCCTTCTGGTGTAGTCAAATCAAATTTAATCAGCCCAGAACCGTTCACCAATTGCAAGACGATAGATGCAGTGACTAAAGGACCTATACCTAAAGATATAATAGAACCGAAACTTGCTCCAAGTATTATAGAAAGATATTCAAACTGCTGGAGCTGGTTTTCTCCAAGCCCAAAAAGCGGAATCACCCCCATGATAAAAAATAAAACAAGAACCATAAGTGTCCATTTAAGCTTTTCCTTAAATGAAAGCCTTTTCTGGGTTGGACCTGCAATCTCAGGCAGATTCATCAATACATTTTTTAAAAAACCCATCTTCACTCTTTTTTACGTTTAAACAATCAAAAGTTTGCTGTGCAAACTTATTCCTTCACCTTAACTTCTCCGCCAATAGACTGGATTTTCTCTATTGCAGATTTCGAAGCGCAGTAAGCAGTAATCTTCATCTTCTTTGTGGGCTTTCCTGTAGCCAGCAATTTATCGCATCCAATATCCTCGAGATTCAGGACAAAGAACTCACCTTCTTTTTTTGCCTTGCCTTCTGTCAAATAATTTTCCATATTATCTTCAATGATTTTTATATTAATAATATCAATTTTCTTTTTGTTCACTTTATTGAAACCATGCTTTCCAAAATATCTTTTATTCGCCCAATTCGAAGGTTTGTTTGCATCTCCTCTTTTCCCAGAACCTGCATTGCCTCTTCCACCTCTACTGCCTGCGCCCCTATGCTTCTTCTTAGAGCCCCATCCATGAGTATGAGTTCCCCTTTGTCTGCTTAATTTTGTCCTTTGATTTGTTACCACTTAAATCATCCTTTTTATCAATTCATTTATCATTTCTTTCCTGTTTCCCAATCCTCCACCTACAGAAAACGGCACCTTTATTCCTTTTCTGCCATATCCCTTCCTTGGTGGATGCAGTGTGAAAAGAGTATCTCCTTCTTTTCCTCTTTTCTCAACAAGAAGATTATAAGTATCATCATCTATTATGCCAAATGTAGTAAAATCCTTTACCTTCTTGCACATCCCAAGAGATGCATCTGTCTTGGGCACAATAGCGCAATTGTTTTTTCGATAAAGATTAAGCATATCAAGGGTCTGTTTTATATCATGCTTTATGCCAGTCACGCCTCTTATGCGAATTATAGCTAACCTTTCAT
>JAYEPB010000022.1:0-5731 GCA_034723595.1 Nanobdellota archaeon | reverse complement strand
ATCTATTGTTTTGAAATAGTTTGATTTTGTTACTGCGTTTCGTGTGACTTTCCAATTGGTTTCAATTGGATTAAGTTCTGGACTGTATGGTGGGATGAATTCTACTTTAATCCAATCTTTGCATTCATCAAGTAGTTTTTTTACTACTTGCGTTTTGTGCCATCCTGCGTTGTCAAGGATGAAAACATATTTTTTATTTTTATCTAGATGATCAAATAAACCTCTTAAAAATGCTCTGAATGTCAGACTATTTTGTGCAATATGAAACTCATAGAATAATTTGCTGTTTTGTATTTGAGCAGCAAAAACAATTAGTTTTTTGTTACTCCAGAAAAAAGCTCTTTTAGGCTTTTTTCCTTTCTCAAACCAATTTTTTTGTAATTAGTTGCTAGTTGAAAGCCTACTTCATCAATACTAACTATTTCATGATCCAAATATTGTTTTTCGAGTTTTTTTTAAACTCATCACGAAAAACGTTAATTTTTTCTTGATCATGACGCAAGTGTTGAGGTCTTAGAGTTATTAGGCTGAAGCCTAACCGATGCATCAAACGCTCGACATGAGGCTAGAGATATCATGCAAATGATAAAACAACACTAGTATTTATAATTTACTTTTGTCGCTAACTAGATTCCAATAGAATCATGGATATCCAAAGAACATATATATTACAATTCAGCTTCCTCAACGATAAACTTAGCAGTCTCTGGACCATCTTCAGCAATTCTTGATTTTATTATCTTTAATTTTTTCTTAAACATAGGCATGTCAAGAACAAGAGATTCAAATTCACCGCCTTCTCCAGCTATGTTGATGCCTATCTTCTTATTAAGCTCAACAAGCTTATCCACATGCTTTTCAGTTATCCTTTTCCCAAGCCAGGACTTATCCAGACCATAAGCAGCAATGCTTGAAAATATAAATTCAAATTCTTCAGCAATCAGCTGCCTCATCTCATATTCTTGGTTCATATGCCATAATGGAGAAAAAACCTTAAGCCCGAGTTTGTCTGCAATCTTTTCTATCCTGTCACGCTGGTAGGTGCTGAACAATGCGCCAGATACAATTCCTTGTATCTTATATTTTTCCACTGCTTTTTTTAGTGCAATCTCCAGGCTCTCTAATTCAAGTTCTTTTTCTCCAGCAGTTTCCTGGATAATGATAGGAATCTCCAATGCCTGCGCCTGAAGCAAGGCAAGATCAATATTAGGTGTATGGAACATGTAAGAATCAGGATTTCTGCTTTTGATTGTAATCAGGCAATTGATATCATAACCCTGTTTATGCATAAGGTGCATTGCATAAAGGCTATCTTTGCCAGAACTGAATAAGACTCCAAGAGACACATTCTTTGCATCATAAAATGTTTTCAGGTATTCTGATTTGAATTTAAATCCTTTTTTCTTTGCAAGTTTTGCCAGAGCCTTATCTGTGCGAGAGCCATATTGCGCAGCGCGCTTTTTCCTTAAAGCGAATTCATCATCAAGACCAAGATCCTGAGCAATCTCTCTCATGATCAACTTATTAGTCTCATCTTTTATCTTATATTTTACAGGTATCTTCAAAGCATAGGATAGAAGTTTTTTATCAAAAAATGGCAGTCTTAGTTCAAGATTATTGTTCATAGTGATTACATCATCACGATAAGTGTCACGCTCATATATCTTTCTAAGACCAGAAAGGCATTCCTCATTTATGTCAGATGATTGCTTATGCCTTTCATATCCTGCAAAAATCTCTTCACTTCCCAGACCTGAGAATATAACTTTGATATTATCTTTCTTGGCGCTTTCGCATGCAAGATAAAAGGTAAGCCCAACACCTACTTTCACTACATTATTATCTTCTATCAAAGGGACAACTTTCTCAAGATATTTCTCTGCTTCAGCAAGCCGAATCTTCCTGATATTCAATTTCAACCCTAATTCTTTTGCAGCCTTTTGCGCATACAGCAGATCCTCAGAAACTTTTAACCCAGGTTCATCAATCGCAGCAGTATAACAAGTAAAATCAACACCAAGCCTTTTGCATATCATCGCAATAAATACAGAATCAATTCCGCCAGAGAAAAGCAGACCAAATGGCTGATCAGGTATCCTCTTTGCAATAGCAGATGTCAGCAGACCAAGAGTCTCTTTCTTAAGATTTTCATAAGGCTTTTTATGCAAAGGTGTTATCTTAAAAAATTGCCTTTTCATAAAAGATATATTATGGGATTTCTTATTATAGATAATGATGTTTCGTGGATTGAGCTCTTCTATTGCTCCAGATTCAAAATGCTCAACAAGCGCTTTCCTCTCAGACGCAAAGACAAAGCCTTTGCTTTTGTCATATCCATACCAAAGGGGCTTGACTCCAAGAATATCTCTTGCAATGCAGACATGGCTCTGGTTCTGGTAAGCAAAAGCATATACTCCGTCAAGTTCTGTTAGGGTTTCTTTTATGTTTTTAATTCCTTTGATATTTATTAGCTTGAATAATAGTTCAGCATCATTTCGCGCTGTTATTTGATGCTTTGCGCATAGTTGTTTCCAGTTATATATCTCACAATTTGCTGCAAAAGATGATTTTGATTGTTTGTCATAAAAAGGCTGAGGAAGATAGCTGACAATAGAATGAAGAGCATGACCCAGCACATCTTGTTTGTCTGAAGTCGGCTTTATTTTGGATGATTGCAATCCTTTGAGGGTCTTATTATGAATAAGATTTACATTATCAATGATGAGTCCATAGCTGTCTCTGCCTCTGTTTTGCATTATTCTCAAGCCTGACAAAACCTTGCTTATTGCTTCATCAGCATTAAAAACTCCGATTATTGCACACATAATAGAAAGGATTGGTTTTTAGTATATAAATTATTGCGAAATGAGTTTAAACCAGAGTTCGCTATCAAGTAATAGCTCAAACATCTACTAGTAGATAGTAAACATAGAAAGATTTAAAAAAACGCATGAAATCCTAATCGTAGAAGATAAAAATGGGAAAGAAGAACTACAGAAAAGAATTAAGCAGTTTGAAGAAGAGCTGGAAATATAAAATTATAAGGAGTTGATAATATGACAAAAAGATTGTTGATGATGAAAAAAAATATTATGACAGACTGTATGAGATTACGACAGATATGGATATTGAGATAATGATAGCAGAAAGCCCAAAAATAGGGATTGAAAAGGCAATGAATACAAGGCCTGATATAATAATCACTGATAAAAGCATGCCTGGCGGAAGCGGGAATGATCTGGCGAAAAAAATCAAAGAGCTCTATAATAATGCAATAATTATAGGCATGACAAATGGCAGTCCAGATGACTTTGACAAAAAATATGTTGATATAAGGCTTGAAAAAAGCATTCCTGATACTGAATATAAAGATTTACTTATGAAGTTAGTAGAAGATAGATATAATCCTGTTCAGACTGATTCAAATGTAAGAAAAATATTTAATAGCCTCAAAAATCAGTTTGTTGCAATCTCAGTACTTTGCCAGGGATTTGACTTGGCTGTCCAGGCTGCTGAAGGAAGGTCTCCTGTTGAGTATGTGAGAAAGGATATAACCCGTGAAGAAGCTTATAATCTACTTGATCTGGATAAAGTGGGAATAAATCCAGAGGGTGTCTATGACAGGCATACAGAGCAACTGGGCATTATCCTTGAATACGGCAAAGAACATTGTGACAAGGCAAGAACTAAATTTTATGATTCAATAGAGCGCTTCAACAGCAATCCAGATGTTAGCAGCTTTATGAGATGCATTGAATCAAAGAACTATGAGGAAATCAATAAAAAGGGATTGAATAAGAACTATCTGGATGCACTGCATGAAATGATTTCAGCAATGGGCAATACGCAAGAATTTTGAGAAAGCAATTGATGTCAAAGAATAATTAATAGGAGGATCTAAAATGCCAAACGAAATAATCTATGAATCACTGGAGAAAGATATTGCAGATGAATTTGTAACATTTCTGGATAAAACTGATTATCTCAAACTCCAACCTGTGGGAAAGATAGGTGCGGTGATGGATTTTTGCAAGAGACATGATTATGATTTCAAGCCTGTCTATGCAAGTATCCAAAAAAGAGAGGATGAAATAAAAAAAAATCATGCAATCAGGGGTGCAATAATCTCAATAATGGTAAGAGACTGCAATACACCTATTACTGATTTTAATAAAGTATCTGAGATTGAAAAACTTGTTGAAAAATATAGAAAATGACATTAGCAGATATGATGGTAGAGCGTAGAGTGAAATATCTCAATAAGCTTATGTATGAAGTGCGCTCAATATTAAGCATAGATATCCGAGATAACCTGAAAATACTTATGAACGCAAAAAACAGCGATGTCTTTGAGGGATTTTTAGAGTCATCAGGAAAGGATGATTATGTTCTAAGTATGTATGAATCAATTAAAGATAAGCCTTTTACCTGGGAATCATTTGAAAGTATCGAAGATATTGCATCATTATCAGAAAACAGAATATATGACCTGAGTGCATCATTAAATCAAATCACTGAAATAGTAGATAGGAGTTATAATAATTTTAAAGAGTCATTAAGCTCATTTCCTTATTTTTATACAAGAGATGATATATCACCAAATTGTCTTGGTGCTGCCCAGATTATTGCTTCATTATACTCTATAGACCACAATATCAATGATCTTAGATTTTTAGAGGTCTATGATACTAATAGGCGTGATACATTGCTTGATCTGCTTAATGATATTGAGAGTCTCAGAACAGAGAATTTTGGTTATGATGATTGGATTTTGATTCCAAAGACTGATTGTTTTGAAGGAGCATTCAAAAAAGAGGATTTTCAAAATATGCTCATGGATACAATCCTGTCGCTTGAGGAGGAGAATCATGGTGTTATAATTGATCAAGCTGCTGGAGAAATCTTTGATTTTCCTATAGAAAAAGAAAATTACAGAAGCAGTGTTAAGCATACGATAGATGAAGGGCTGATTAATTTTTCATTATGTAATCTTTTCACATTGAGGAATGCATTAAACATGCCAGTTTATAATCATAAAGAGTATTTTGCAGGCGATTTTGAGTGTCCTCAGAAATATATGGTTGGATTTATGCTGAATTTCCATAATGAAGAAGGTCAAAAAGATTTTGAAAAAATCAAAGAGTTTTTTGGAGACAGGCTTCCTGCGAAGTATCTTGCTATTGAAGCATTACAGGCAGATTTGAGAGGCGACCAAAAAACAAGAGACTATAACAAGAGAGTCATTAAGGAAAGATATAATCATCCAAAAGTGCTTGAGATTATTGATGACAGATATTTCAAAAAACCATTTTTTGCAAAAAAGTGAATCATTCAATAGCTAAAGGAATATAAAATGAACACAAGAAAGCAATCAGTAAATCAAATTTTGTATGCGTTGACAGAACATATTAGAGAACAGAATAAGTTTTGCAAACTGAAATCAGAAAAAGATAAAAAAGAACAGCAACTTGAAATCAGCAAAAATATTGAAATAGTTAGAAAAAACAAATATATAAAATCACTACTTAATGAATTTGATAATATATATTATGATGGGAAGATTGTTCTTTGCGCATTTAATGCAATTATAGATGATATCATTAATGATATATACAGCGAGAAAGGGCCTCTCAAAAAGAATTATGCGCAAGAATTTACAGCATACTGTCCTGGCCAGGATTTTATGAACCAGACAAAAAGAAGAAAGCATCCAAGAGGAATAGTTCTTGAA
>JAYEPB010000021.1:0-5808 GCA_034723595.1 Nanobdellota archaeon | reverse complement strand
TTTTCAATAAAGATATCATCTTTTTTCTTATTGCAAGCTTTTCTGGATTCAAAATAATCACCTCTAGGATAATAAAAACACTATCCTTTATATACTTTGCCCTATTTGTTAGCTCGTTGACTAAAAAGTATATAAATGACCTATCATTTTCATATTATTAATACAATTATATTGAAGTAGAATGCAATAAAAATGAAAAAAAAATCAAAATCAGATTTAGAATCACGTCAAGAAAATCTTGAACAATATCTTAACCAAGAAGCGGATATTACCTTGAAAGATAGATTAGAAAACCTGGATTATAACCTCCAGCACAATAGAGACGATGTTCTCAATTTTGAACTTGCATTGAGTGTTGCAGGTTTAGTTGCATGTGATTATTATGCATTAGCTAATCATAGAAAATTAACTTCTAATTATAAAGAAGCTTATAAAATTCTGAGTTCTTTGCATGAAACTCTAGAATCTGTTGTTGAGCATGGAATGCAGACTCAGGTTTCACCAGAAATCATTGAGTTACCTAGAACTTTGATTGAACAAGGAGCTCAACAAATATATTCCAAAGAGGCTAGAACAATTTTAAACAGCATCGACCAGAATAAGAAACTATTTTCTCAGGAATATGCTACAGAGCCATTAGTCGAATATCTTGGAACTCTAAAAGATAATTTAAGAAGCTTAGCAGAAAACAAAACAGAACCTTTATTAAGTTTAGGAGGGTTTTTAGGTACAATCTTTTCTGCTGTGGGATTAAGAATAACCGGTTCTCGTCTTCTCAATAAAACTAATCTGGAAAGTCAGTTAGATTATAAAAGAAAGTTCAAAAATGAATTAAAATATTCACTTCCTGACCTAAGAAAAAGATTTGCGAACAACCCAAATGCCCCACAAGCATACGATTTCTTAGATAAAATTGCTGAATCAGGAGTACTGGGTTATGACCTTCTTAATGCTGCAGAGTTAGTAGCGGGTTATCCTGATGAAAAATACAAGCCTGCCTTTGAAGCAATCAACTTGCACCCTGAAAAATATCAAGATAGGCAGAAATTGCAATCAGCATTTGAAAAATATGACTAAATCATATTGAAATCAGAGTCAATAAAAATGAGGAAAACATTAAAATCACGCATAGAAGAATCAAACTTAGAATTACGTCAAAAAAATCTTGAACAACATCTCAAACAAAAAGCGCATATTTCTTTGAAAGATAGATTGAACAACGTTACTTATAACATCAGACACAATGCTGAAAGTATTACTACTGTTGGCCTTGCAGCAGGTGTTGGAGGTTTACTTGTATGGAATATTTTTGCATACGCTAATTATACTAAATTAACTTCTGATTTTAAAGAAGCTCATGCTATTATCGGTGATTTGTATGGTTATTTAGAATTCGGTGTTGATCAGGGAATGCAAGTTAAAATTCCACCTAAAGTTTTTGAGTTACCTCGGGCTTTGATTGAACAGGGATCTCAAGAAATATATGCTGAAGAAAGTAAAGGAATTTTAGAAGGCATTGACCAAATCTTAAAATCATGTTCTCAAAATCCTATTTCAAAGCAATTAGTCGAATCTCTCGGAACTGTGAAATATAATTTAAGTATGATAGCAGAAAGCAGTAAAGAAACATTATTAGGGGTAAGTGCTGCTGTAGGTTCAATCCTTTACGGTATTGGATTAGGAATTTTCGGTTCTCGTGTGAGAGAGAATTCTGGGTGGAAAGACCAGTTAGATGACAAAAAGAATCTCCAGAAGCAATTAAGGCACTCACTTCCTGAACTAAAAGCAAAATTTGCAAACCATTCTTATGCAGAGCAAGCATACAATTATTTAGATGAAATTGCTAAATCTGGAATTAGTGGTCCAGACCTTCTTGAAAATGCTAATATAATCTCTGGTTATTCTGGTGATAAATACAAGTCTGTCTTTGAAGAAATCAATTTGAATCCAAGACAATATCAAAAAAGGGAAGAATTGCAATTAGCATTTCAAGAATATGATTGATTCTAATCAAAGGAAATGCTATCTCCCAAGCTCCCAAAGCAGCTTAAAATATATTTCATAATTTTTGGCGATTTGAATATTTGTGACAGAAAAGCAAAAAGGATCTATACCATAATTTATTGTGCCAACTTCTTGTCCATTAAAATCTATAGCAATTGGTGTCTTGATATTCTTTGGCAAATACCTTATCTCAGTTAGTCTCATCTTTGTTCTTTTTTCAGCCCACTTTTTTGCATCTGAATTATACAGGATTCTGCATTTTATTTTTTTTACAATTCTTTTTTTATGCCATTCCAAAAGATAAGCATTCATCCTTTCATTTGCCTCTCTTGGAGCTCCTATGATATAGATTATCTTAGTTGATCCAGTATTTCTTAAAAGCCGTTCAAGAAATGTCTTGATTCCTTTTTCTCCTTTAAGTATTTCAGCTTCCTGCTTGACTTCATGGCTTTCAAAGATTCCTTTTAAAGATGGCAGAATATTTTTTAATTTCTTTTTATTATCTTGAATCTCCTTTTCCTTATCCTTTATCATTTCCATTAAATTCTCTGGATTTTTTGCTTCAAAACTTCTTTTATTGTTCTCAATAACAACACCTACAAAACCTTTCTTATTTAATCTATCTAAAATATTATAAATCTTGGAATTAGATACATTAGCTTCTTTTATTATATTTCCAATTGTGGACTTGCCTAATTTTATCAAAGCCAGATAAACCTTGCTTTCTCCTTCAGTAAGCCCAAATTGAACTAACATATTTGATTCCATTGAATATTGGTTTTCTTTGAGATATTTAAATCTTTCGCCCCCCCTATGAGGAAACAATCTTTATATAATAAGTTCAAGTTTATTACTTAATAATGATTAATCAAACCTATTTAGAGGTGTTAAAATGAGAAAATCAATTTTGGAATAAAAATAAATGAGAGTATAATTGAAAAATGAAAACCCCTCTAAATTCCAAGATAAAACTTGTAAATAAAATATTTAGCCAGACTGAACCTGGTCTGAAGTATTTAGCAGATCATGGAATAAAACGAGATCCCAGAACATCTTATATCACAATCAATTATCCTCCCAAAATAATTGGGCAAAAAGCAACACAGGAATCAGAAAATGATTTTATTGCGGAAATTAATAAGTATAGAATTAAAAATGACTCTATAGGGCTTTATTTTCATACTCCCTATTGCTCAAGAAGATGCAAGTTCTGCAATTATGTATTGGCTTCTGCCAGAAGTTACAGGGATATTGAACAAAATTCTTCTTCCCTGCAAAAAGCATTAAATAATTTTGCAATTAAATTAGAATCCAAATTTAAAACAATGAGCCTGTATTTTGGAGGAGGAAGCCCCTCATTAGTTAATCCAGATTATATTAAACAAATTATAGATTCTGCAAAAGAGACTGTTGCAGATATTATTACTGAAGCAACATTAGAAATTCATCCAGAAAAAGCAAGGGAAGATCTTGATGCTTATCTTGGTTGCCTGAAAGAAGCTGGGATTACAAGAATCAATATTGGATTGCAATGCGCAGATAATAAAATACTAAAACAGACAAATAGGGGACATACTATAGAAGAAGCAATAGAAGTTCTGGAAAAATCAATGAATTTTGGTTTTAATACAAATGTTGATGTGCTATTGGAAGTCCATCCGGATTTAGAAGATTTATCTTTAACACTTGATTTGGTTTATTCCTATAAGCCTCATTCAGTAACCCTATATCCTATGCATTTAAGAGGAGAATCAATCAATTCTTGCAAGGATATTGTTGTTACATGTTGGCAAAAGATTACTCAATTAAGCATTTTGGGAGAGATTATATCAGATGAATTTGGATATCATCAGGATACCCCTAATTATTATACACATCCAGGGAAATCAAAGCAGATGTCTGTTACTGACAGGTGGAAGACAGATAATGACCTTTTTATAGGATTTGGTCCTGGTGCATACAGCATTATGAAATTTGATGGTAAAGTTAGAGAACTCTGGAATTTTGAGAATATTGAAACTTATAAAAAAGAAATAAGCAGAGGAAATTTAGGTATTGAAACCAAAGCATTGCTTGACAGCCAGGAATCTGCATTGCATAATTTAATTGCATCAGTTAAAAGCGGTTCAATATCAAAAGAAATATTTGAAAAATTGGCTGATTCATCAGGAGATTCCAAAAGGATTCACAAGCTTAGAAATTCGCTTGTAAAATTAGGTCTAATGATAGAACAAGAGCATAAATATAATCTCACAACTTCGGGAAGGATTCTTGGAGATGAATGTTCAGCAGTTTTCTCCAGCCCTGCAAGTCTGAATCAAATGTCAAATTCTGACCTTGAAAAAATAGCTCGATTTCCATCTCCACAGGAGATAAAGAAATTTCAGGGATTATTGATTAGACTAGATTAAAAAACTCTCAATACCTAATTATCTATAAATATCTCCCAAACCATTCAACAACAGCCTGCAACATCTCTTCCCTATGCCCTCGATAACCATGACCTGCATCTTTAATTGTCTTCAGTTCTTTTGGCTCATTGGCATTTTCGTATAATTGCATTGATTCAGAAATAGGAACTATATCATCTTTTGTTCCGTGTATGAACATGATTGGACAGGTAATCCTGGAAACATTGCTCAACAAATCATATGAATCGCAATCCTGCCAAAATTGGCTTTTGATTCTTGTTGTTGTTCCATCGCTTTCCTTCATTTCAGATATCCCTTCAGGTCTGTAAGTGTCAAATAATTTGCTGATAATCTCTTTTGGATGCGCTATGCTGCCTAATAATACAATCGCTTTTATATCAGGCTTCAATGCAATAGTTGCTGCAGTTCCAAAAGACATGCCAAGAAGTCCAATCTGAGATTTATCAACTTGCTCTTCTCTGGCAACAAAATCTGTGATACACTTTAAATCATCTTTGTGTTTTGTCAATGAAGTCTCACTGTAATCGCCATCACTCTCACCGCATCCAGAGAAATCAAAGCGATATATGATATACCCTTTATTATTGAGACCTATTGCGATTTGATCAAACATTCCAGCTTCTGATTTTGAATATCCAAACCCATGAGCAAGGATAACAATTTTTTTATCAGAAGATTGTTTTGAGGGGATTGCTTTGTATCCAACCAGTTTTTCATCCTGTTGGTTTGATGCAAAAACTTTTTTCTGCCTTAAAGATAGATTGATATATTCAACAAGCTGAGGAAATTCTGTATAACCTGATTCAGTATTGAAATGACCTGCGCCATTAATCATTATAGCTTTTGTTCCAAATTTATTTGCGATTTCATTTCCTTTAATTATTGGAACATAAGGATCATTATCACTATTGATTATATAGAACTGTTCGCAATTCCTATGAATCCTTCTCCATTCAAATTCCCGGTCTACAAAAGACTTATTGATGCTATCAAACTGTTCATTTCCAATAAATTCTGCGAATCCTGCAACAAAGAAACACGCCTTGACTTTGACATCAACTTTCTCAAGAATATTGAGTATGAATGCAGGACCAAGACTATGGCCTATAAATACAGTTTCTTCATCTATTTTATCCATATATGGCTGAAATATTTTCATCCAATTCTTAAGAGTCTGATCCTCTGGAGTTGGGAATTTTGGAATATAAACTTCATGCCCAAGTTCTTCCAGTTTCTGTTTTAGCCAGGGAAACCAATTTCCTTCAGGATCCCCATATGCTCCATGAATTATAAAAAATCTCATTTTTTAAGCCTCTTAATAAATGCATTTACTCCTTAATTCCCACTCTTTTGGTCTCTTCCCGCCTAAATG
>JAYEPB010000020.1:0-21006 GCA_034723595.1 Nanobdellota archaeon | reverse complement strand
AAAGGAATTATCAATAAAACCAGCTATATTCCGACAAAGGGTAGAAAACAGTCAGGTAAAAGATGCCAACTACTTGCAGATGAGGGCAGGTGCAGAGTATATGAATCAAGACCTGATGTATGCAGGGAGTTTCCTTTATGGGTGGATATAATTAATGATATGCTTGTAGTAACATTTGATACTTCCTGCCGCACAAACACTCCAAAAATAGGATCAGAACTAAAAAAACTTGACAACGTGGTTATAGATGGCTATCAGATTTCAATAGGCTACCAAAACAGCAATGAATTAAGAGCAGTTTATTATGAGGGAGATGAGAGATAAAATAAAGCGAAAACAATTAATAAGAGATAAATATTCAGATTAAAATGACAGGAAACACATTCGGAAAGCTTTTCAGGATAACAACATTTGGAGAAAGCCACGGCACTGCAATAGGTGTAATCCTTGATGGAGTAAAGCCAAATATTGTATTATCAGAAGAAGACATCCAGAAAGATCTTGACAGGAG
Source organism: Nanobdellota archaeon (assembly GCA_034723595.1). GTDB lineage: Archaea > Nanobdellota > Nanobdellia > Woesearchaeales > JAGLGH01 > JAGLGH01. The sequence goes on along the minus strand of JAYEPB010000020.1, from coordinate 20,495 downwards.
AAAGCCAGGTCAGAGCAGAATAACAACGCAAAGAAAAGAAGATGACAAAGTACAGATACTATCAGGAATCTTTGAAGGAAAGACCACAGGAACCCCTGTTTGCATGATAATATACAATAAGGATTACCAGTCAAAGGATTATTCCAAAATCAAGGATATATTCAGACCAGGTCATGCAGATTTTACATATCAGAAAAAATATGGCATAAGAGATTACAGGGGTGGAGGCAGGTCATCAGGTAGAGAAACTGCTGCAAGAGTTGCTGCTGGAGCAGTTGCAAGAAAGATTCTGAAACTAAAAAATATCAATATAACAGCTTATGTCAAAGAGATTGGGGGAATCAAGGCGCAGACCATAGCTCTTGACGAAATCGAACAAAATATTATAAGATGCCCTGACAAAGAAGCTGCTATGGATATGATTAAAAAGATTGAAGAAGTTCAGGAAGAAAAAGACTCAATAGGAGGGATTGTCGAAGTCATTGTCAAAGGCTGTCCTGCTGGGCTTGGAGAACCTGTTTTTGATAAGCTGAATGCAGTGCTTGCTCATGCTCTCATGTCAATTGGTTCTGTCAAGGCTGTTGAGATTGGCTCAGGAATAGCATGCTCTAAGATGAAAGGAAGCGAGTCAAATGACCAGCTTGTTGATGGCAATTTCATCTCAAATAATGCAGGAGGAATACTTGGGGGAATCTCAAGCGGGCAGGACATATTAGCAAGAGTTGCAGTAAAGCCAACCCCTTCAATATCAAGACCTCAAAAGACAATCAATCTACAGGGAAAAGAAACTGACATAACTATAGAAGGAAGGCATGACCCATGCATCTGCCCAAGGATTGTGCCTGTTGTTGAAGCTATGGTCTCGCTTGTGATAATTGATGCTCTTATGATTCATGAGGCAAGGCTGGATAGATAAAAAAAGCAAACAATAAAATGGATAAATATATCGAAAAATGCACAAATTTAGAAGAATTCAGGCAAATGCTTGATACAATTGATTACAAGATAGTCATGCTTCTGGAACAAAGAGAAGAAATAGTTGAACGCATAGCCAAATATAAGAAAAATACACAAATAAGCATTATCCAGAAAGAACGCGAAGAATATATGATGAAAAAGCTTGAAGAAAACTCCAAAGAAAGCAGACTTGATAAGAATTTTCTTAGGGATATATTTACCAGGATAATAGAGGAATCAAAAAAAAAGCAGGAGGGCGTGATTAATGATATATCCTGATTATAATGGCGGAAGTATTGTAAATCTGACAAGCTCAATCTTAGAATCATTTGATGCTCAGCCGCTTTATCCTCCTCTAAAAGAATTTAAAGAATCAAAAGCATTAAGAGATTCCAGCAATATTATCCTGCTTGTTATTGATGGACTGGGATATGAATATCTTAAAAATAATGGCCAGGATTCAACTTTAAATAAATATTTAGTCAGAAAATTAACTTCCATATTTCCAAGCACAACTGCCAGCGCAGTAACCACATTAGAAACAGGTGTTGCGCCGCAGCAGCATGGAGTTACAGGATGGTTTATGTTCTTAAAAGAATTAGGTGTTGTATCTGCAATATTGCCATTCAGACCAAGATATGGGACCCTCTCTTTCACACATGATGGGATCAGAAGAGAAGATATTTTCACAGAAAAGAGGATAAACGACAAAATAAAAGCTCAGTCTTTTATTATCTATCCTGATAAAATAGTAGATGGAAAAATCCATAAAAAATCAAAAGATCTCTTGACATTTAAAACACTTGATGAATTTTTTTTGCAGATAAAAGAAGCAATTAAATCAACTGCTCAAAGTAAATACATCTATGCTTATTGGGATAAATTTGATTATTTATGTCACAGAGAAGGTTGTTCCAGCCAAAAACTAAAAGAGCATTTTATGGAATTAGACTGCAAAATATCATCTTTCATAGAATCACTAAAAGGAACTAATTCTACATTGATAATTACAGCAGATCATGGATTAATCGATACACCAAAATCAAAAACAATTCTTCTGAAAGATCATCCTGAATTATTGGAAACTCTGACTTTGCCTTTATGCGGCGAGCCCAGAGCAGCTTATTGTTATGTACACCCATCAAAAGCCAGGCAATTTGAGGATTACATAAACACAAAATTAGATTACTGTTGTGAGTTGCATAAGAGTGAAGATTTGATGAAAAAAGGATTATTTGGATTATACAAGCCTCACAAGATGCTGCTTGAAAGAATTGGTGATTATGTGCTTATTATGAAAGAGAATTACATAATAAAAAATCAACTGTTAAGAGAAAAAGAGAATCTCTTCATAAGCAATCATGGCGGCATGAGCAAAGAAGAAATGTTTGTCCCTTTAATAATAAAAAAGATTTCTTAAAGAAATCTTCAACAAAAAAATGGCAAAAACTATAGGCATAATAGGAGGCACAGGTAAATTTGGCCAATGGTTCAAAAAGTTTTTTGAAGAACAAGGCCACAATGTGCTTATTGCAGGAAGAAAGACCGAACTAAGTCCTATTGAATTAGCAAAAAGGGCAGACATAGTAATTGTTTCAGTTCCAATTGATAAGACTATTGAGACAATTGAAAAGATATCCTCTTATGTAAGAGAAGATTCTCTGCTCATGGATTTCACTTCACTTAAAAAAGAGCCAGTTAAAGCTATGCTTAAATCAAAGTCTGAAGTGGTAGGATGTCATCCTATGTTTGGGTCAATGATAAGCTCAATAAAAGGACAGGCAGTTGTTCTTGTAAAAGCAAGATCAGAAAAATGGTTTCCCTGGATAAAACAACTATTTGAAAATTCAGGAGCAAAAGTAAAGATATCCACTGCTGAAGAGCATGACAGGATGATGGCAGTAATACAATGCCTTGTTCATTTCAACTCAATAACATTCTGCCATGCGCTTAAGAATATGGGATTTGATTTTGAGCAAAGCCTGGACTTCACAAGCCCTGTATATCAATTAAGATTAAACACAATCGGAAGGATTCTGAATCAGGATGCAGGACTATATGCTGACATAGCAATACAAAACCCATTATCAGATGATGTGCTTGAAAAATATCTTGAATCAACAAATGAACTTAAAGATATAATTGCTAAAAAACAGAAGCAGGAATTTATAGATTATTTTAATGAGTCTGCAGATTATATGAAAGACTTTAAGATAAAAGCTGAACAAGAAACAAACAGGATAATCAAGTTCATAGCAGGTAGTAAGGAGATGTAAAATGCTGGGATCAAACAAAAAAGCGATAAGGATTGCGATTCTTGGACCTGAAGGAACATTCAGCCAGGATGCAGCAGAAAAATATCATAAGAATAGGCTGCAAAATGCCACACTAGAATTATTATTTAAAAAAAGCATATTTCGCGCTTTCAAGTCAGTTGAAGATGATGAAGCAGACCTTGGAATAGTTCCTGTTGAGAACCAGCTTGAAGGAAGCATTGGAGCAACTCTTGATAAATTATATGAATCAGAACTCATAATTTTAGGAGAAGTCAGCCTGCATATACACCACTTTTTTGCAGCAAAAGATAGATCAGCAGATATAAAAAGCATCATATCAAACAGTGTTGCAATAGCGCAATGTTCTGGGTTTTTGAATAAATCATACCCAGATGCTGATATTACAAATGCTGCAAGCACAGCAGAAGCTATGAGAATTATTGCAGAAAATAAGATGCCTGGATTTGCAGCAATCGGCTCAGAAAGCGCTGTAAAAAGATACGGGCTTGAGATTCTAGCAGAAAATATAGAAGACAATAATGTAAATATTACTAATTTCATAGTTATAGGAAAAAAGAGTTTTGAACATGGAAAAAACACCTTGGGAAAATTTAAGACAAGCATTTCTGTTAAGCCATCTGTTGACAAGCCAGGCTTGCTCTGTGATATTCTGTATGCTCTTAAGAAGCAGAGCATAAATCTTACAAAAATTCAATCAAGGCCGTCAGGAGAAAAACTTGGAAATTACATATTCTTTATTGACCTTATAGGCCATGCTCAGGATGAGAATGTAGCCTTAGCTCTTAATAACATAAAGGATATAGCTGAAGTGAAGATATTCGGCTCTTATCATTATAATGGTGATTGATAAGATGGTAAAAAGCATAGTCTCAAAAAGGATGGATAATATAGAATCATCAGGAATACGCAGAATATTTGACCTTGCTAAATCTGTTAAAGACCCTGTCAATCTTGGGATTGGTGAGCCTGATTTTGATGTTCCAGATGTCCTGAAGGATTCTATGATAAATGCAATCAAGAGCAGCTGCAGCAAATATACACCCAGCATTGGAAACCCACAGCTTATTGAAAAGATAAACTCCAAGCTTTCTAAAGAGAACAGCATTGAAAATGGGAAAACAATAATCACAACAGGAGTCAGTGGAGGGCTTTTCCTTGCTTTTAATGCTCTTCTTGATCCTGGAGATGAGATTATTATTCCAGATCCTTATTTTGTAATATATAAGCAGTTAGCAAATTTTATTGGAGCAAAGCCTGTATTTACAGGAATTGATATTGATTTTGATGAATTATCCAAAAAAGTAAGCAGCAGGACTAAGGCAATCATAATCAATTCTCCAAATAATCCAACTGGAAAGGTTTATGGCAAAGCTATGTTAGAAAAGATTGCAGATTTTGCAAACGAGCATGATCTGGTTGTTATATCTGACGAAATATATGAGAAGTTCATATATGATAAAGAGCATTTTAGCATAGGAAGCATATATGACAAGACAATAACATTAAACGGTTTTTCAAAATCCCATGCAATTCCAGGCTGGAGGATTGGTTATGCCCACGGTCCAGAAGCAATAATAGATGCAATGACAAAACTTCAGCAATATACTTTTGTATGCACTCCATCAATAGTGCAGAAAGCATGTCTGGATTCATTTGATATTGATATAATCAAATATATCAGAGACTATAAGAATAAAAGAGATATGCTGTATAATGGAATAAAAGATAATTTTGAAGTCAAAAAGCCTGATGGAGCCTTTTACATTTATCCTAAAGCTCCTGATGGAGATGGAATGGAATTTGTTGAAAAAGCCATCCAGAAAAACCTTCTGATTGTTCCTGGCAATGTGTTCAGCGAGAGCAACACCCACTTTAGAATAAGTTTTGCAGCAAGTGATGAAACTATAAAGAAAGGAATTGATATTTTGAATGGCATAGGTAAGTTTAAATAAAATTAGTGTTTTTAATAAATTATGATTTATAATCACCTATCTGGCCATAATGCTAATAGACAAAATTGGGAAAGATTTGGCAGTTATATAAACGCTTTAATAAAAGGAATGCATAGATTACAAAAAGAGGAAGAAATTAGGGGAGAGGAATTCAGAAAAGAATATGGTATCAAATTCTGTCCTTTTCATACAATAAAACCAGTTTTTGACGTTAAGCCAGATGCAATTCAATTTGAATATGAAGGAAAAGAATATAATTTTGCGCATACAGAATGCGGTCTTTATGAATCATGCAATTCAGCAGTCTGTTTTGATTCTGAATTGGTATCTAAATTAGAGAAACTTGAAACACTTATTGAAGTGAAACTACCGGAATTTAACAAGTGCATCACTTGTGATAGTGGGGATGGTCGAGCTTTTTATACAGGGTTAAGTCTGCCTATAGGTGATTTCGAAATACCTGGAAACCTTTATCTTTTTCAAAGATCCTGCCATTCATATGTAGCAGCAAATGATTGCATTCAAGGATTTAAAATAAATAAAGATGATTTCCAAGTATTATGAATCAGAAGCCACCTTACAAACTAGTAACACAACAACCTTATTGTTGCGTTCCTGCTTGTCTCTCAATGATTTTAGATAGAAGAAAGATTAAGCACAAATCTCAGGAAGAAATTGGCTATGAACTCGGATTGGTTGTTCCGGAAGATAAGGCACATTTTTTCACTAAGGTTAGAACTTGCAAAAAATCAACCACACGTTATGGAACCCCTGCGGGAAAGAAAAAATATTCTATAAATAATTATTTTTCAAAAAATAAAATCAAATTGAAAGAAACATATTACCCCTCAGATAAAATTAAGGATGTTAAAAAATTTATAATCCAAAATCTGCAAAAAGGCAACGATTTGATAGTCTGCTTTAATTATAGAGCGCTTTATAGGCCAAAAGATAAAGAATCTGGAGGTCTTGGACATATTTCCTTAATTAAAAGTATACATGATGATATAATCACATTGATTGATCCTTCAAAAGATGCGCCAAACATAAGAAAAATTAAATTAGAAAAATTAATAGATGCTATGAAATTTCATGGAAAGAAAAACAAAGGCGGCTTCTGGTTAATCCAAACAAAAAAAGAAAAAAATAACAGCTTATACATCTCTCAAGCCATATCCTTCAACATAAAAGTTGCATTCTGCATCTGCAAGATTCGGTGCATCTATCAGCTTTGCAACCCTGCTTCCTTTCTTGCCTTTTCTTAGATATATCCTGAATGTAGATGCATGACCTACAATATGGCCTCCAATTGATACAGTAGGATCACCAAAGAACTGGTCTGGCTTTGCCATCACTTGATTTGTGACATACACGCAGACATTCTGTGTATCAGCTAATTTTAGCAGGACATGCATATGCTTGTTGAGTTTCTGCTGCCTTTCAGCCAATGCTCCTCTTCCTATAAACTCAGCTCTGAAATGCGCAGTCAATGAATCAACAACAACAATCTTTACTTTCAGTTTCTGATCCTCTATCAGGTCTTCTACCTTTTCTGCCAGAAGCATCTGGTGATCAGAATTATATGCTCTTGCCACCTTTATGTTTCTCAAAACTTTTTCAGGATCAAGCCCTGCTCCTTTTGCAAGTTCCTGTATTCTTTCTGGCCTGAATGTGTTTTCAGTATCTATATATACTGCTACAGCATCAGGGTCAATCTTCTGGATTGTGACACAGAGGAGATGCGCTATCTGAGTCTTCCCAGAGCCGAATTCACCAAAACATTCTGTGATAGATCCTGTCTCAAAACCTCCTCCCATCATTGCGTCAAATGCCTCAGAGCCAGTTGATAATTTATCCACTTTCTGCCTTTTGGCAAGCATATCTATGCCAGATTCAAAACCCATATTCATTGATGCTCTCGCATTATTGATCATCTTCCTTGCTACTGCTTCGCTTACTCCACTTGCCTCTACCATCTCCCCAGGTGTAGCCACAGCTACAGCCATTAGATTCGTGAACCCGGCTTCCTTAAGTTTTGCTGCTGTTGCAGCTCCCACTCCTGGCAGATCTTCCAGAGAGAGCTCTTTTTCTGAGGTATCTGTATCTGGGTCTTTGATATCTTTTGCAGCTTCTGTTGCAGCAATATCTACTTCTTTTAAGATTTGTGACTCTTCATCAAGAATCTCTTCTGTTATTTCTTCTGTTTCTGTATCAATATCAGGATTTATTTCGCATTCTTCTTTTTTCTTTGTCATATATAACCACCTCAGGTTATTGTCTTTTTATTGATGATATCATAAAATGATAAAAAATAAAAAAATATAGTCAGCGCTTACATGACTACTTCTTCTTCAATTGCAGCATCATTGCCTGGGCTTGCATCATCGCTCTTTGCGCCTGCATCACTCATCACAATATATTCATATGCCTTATTTGAGACAAGAACAACTCTTGGCAAGTCATTTATTCTAAAAGAATGAGTTGACTTCCATTCTTCATTCTTGTCCTTGTAGTTCCTTTCAAGAGAGACTGTCTTGAAAATTACAGGCTCTCCATTTTTGTTCTTGCCGTGGTTCTGCCAGACTGTAGCTGAGATTGCTCCAGCCCTGAACTTCTTTTCAGGCTTGTTGCCTGTAGATGTAGTTTTGTTTTCTGTTTCTGTAGTTGTGTTTGTCATTCAAACACCTCCTTGCTTTTCGCATTTTGTTTCAACCATCCTTAGGTGAGGCAACAGCTTTGCTGTTCCTCCAGATGGTGGAGGACACCTGTTTCCAGATGCTAGAATCTCTATTTGCAGGGTTGTTTATATAGTTTGTCGCAGGTTGGCAAGTGGCAAGTGGGGTTTTTTATGCTTTTTTGCAAGAATTTCGTAAAGAATTATATTATTAAATAAATTAATGAAAAAAACAAAATTAGGCAAAAAGATAGACGAAAAATTAAAAACTATGATCACCTAAACATTTTTCACAACAACATCCAAACAACAAGCAAAGAAGTCACCACAAAAAAAACCATCTCCATCTTCCCTCCAGTTGTTGCAAACCCTCTTGCCTTCCATCCCAAAGGCCAGGCAAATTTTATTCCATTCTTTGTAAGGCTATCTGTAAATAAGTGTGAGAAATAGCCAATAAAAATAGCAAGACTTAGATCAAACGATAATGGATATACTGCAAATGTCAGTATCAGGGGAACCCATATAGAATGCATCACTCCTCTATGCTTGAGCACAAAGCTTAGAGGTCTAAACTGCCTTCCAAATTTGCTTCTGCTCTGGTCTATATCTGGCAGCAATGCAAAAAATGCGCAGATTATTACAAATAAGATTTGGTTTTCGATGTGAATTACTTTTAAGACAAGCAATGAAACAAATATTCCAAATGCAAGGTGTGTCTTATAATTCATTCTATTTCTTCAGTCTTAACCTCGCTTACATCCTGCATCTTTTTAAGTTCCTCTTCTGGATTTGGATTTCTGTCAACAGATCTGGCAACAAATTCCAGCCTTTCAAACATAGTATTCTTATTCACTCTTCCAGATATCTTGATTATGATTCCAAGCAGGTCATTTTTCATTTGCTCTGTTGCTGTAGGATTATCCTTGTATGCCAGCATCTGTTCAGGCTGCTTGTCAAGCAAAGCTTCTGCAATGTTCCTGAAAAAGACAGCCTGTATGTTGCCTGTGCCGTCATCAAGAAAAATATTCATGAGATATGAATAATCAGGATTTACCTTGCCATGTTCTGGGCATATAAACTCTCCTGCTTCAGAAGGCTTTATCCTTTTCTTGCACTCTGGGCAGACTTCATAGAATCTTGGATCAAACACCTGCACAATCGTGCCCATAATTTCTACATCCTGATCGTTTTCAGTAAGCTCTTCTATTTTCTTTCTGCCGCTTCCGCCCTTTTCTACATTGACTGTCACACCATCTGGATTTATTATCATTTTGCTCTGATCATTGAGATGTATCTCATTTGTTCCCTGGTTTGCTCTGACATATCCTCCTGTAATGTTCACAATATCGCCTTCTTTTACATCTTGCGTCTTGTCTGCCTGGCTTCCCCAGCATACTGTCCTTATTGATCCGCTTTCATCAGCTACAATCAAATTTGCAACCTTTCCTGTCCTGTCATCTGACTTGAACTCTCTTATTCCAAAATTTTGCATGACCCTGCCTGTGACTTCCACATCTCTCATTCCCATAAGGACATTCTTGATCTCCAGATTCCCTGTAGGAGCAGGAATTATTTTGACTCCTAACTCATTGGCTATTATATGCGCAGCACCCTCTTTTGATATAAGACCTTTCAACTGCTCAAGCTTCTGATTTATCTTCTCATTGACTTCTTCTTCTGTTATTTCTGCTTTTTCTGTTATTTTGTTTATGATATCCTGTAGAGGCATCTGTATCATTAAAAACCACCCAGAATCTCATTATATGGTATTATTTAAAAAGTTTTTGGATTAAAAAAATTTTTTTACATATATGTGCGTAAGTTAGTGGGAAAATAAAGAAAAAGAGAACCTGATTCTGTTTAATTTAAATGGCAGGGGCATATTTGCAAGTAAATCTCTCTATTTTACAAGCCATATCATAAATCTTCTCCTTCTCACTTCTTCCTAATCATAACCAGCCCAGCCAGAACAACAATCAATCCAAGTCCCAAAGTAATTATTGAGAATTCAGGGATATCTACACTGCTTACCATCTTTGTATCATTCGCTTCCAATGTCACAAAGTTCGCAGACGAACATGTTACATTATATTCATGCAATCCAGATGTTGTAAATGATTTAGTAAAGTTATAATCAGTGTCAAAATCCATTGTGTATTCTGTATCCCAATCATCATCAAATGTAATATTGCATTCACCAGAGATTGGAGTTCCATCTGTTGAGTTTATGTATTCTGCTGTGAATTCAATTGGATCAAGAGGGTAAAATATTCCTGCCTCTGCCTCTATTGTCAGGTTTGCATTAGATCCTGCTGCAAAACCTGAAAAATGAGTTACCTTGACAGTCAGTGTTCCTGAACTGCATTGGATGTTTGTGCATAAGGGAGCAAGGCATCGTTGATTCTCGCTAAGGATTGATGCAAATGTGCTTGCAGTCTCTGAATAGAACACATAAGGCTTATTGCAGTCAACATTATAAAAGGTCAATGTTGCAGAATCATTGAAAGATGAATCTAAAGCTGAGCTGTTCACATAGATCATAGCATCTTCTATTCTTATGTTTGTATCATAATCCTCACTGTCTGAATTGATGCTGTGGTCTGATGGGAATTTAATCTTGCCTTTCCCTATTTTTGTTATAGTCAGGCTTGTTACATTTGTTATGTCTATAACATTAGAGAAATTTGTTGTTTCTGAGGATGTGAATGTTGTGTATGTTGGTAGTGTTCCTGTAGCTCCACAATAACCCTCCCCCCTCAATCCACAATCATAATGCGCATGGATTTCAGTTTGATTCAAACTGATATTATATATTGCAAATTCGTCCAAGAAACCATTTATGTCTCCCATTATAATGTCTTCAACATTAGTATTAATTGGGAATGAATAGGATTTTGTATCCTTTAAAATACCATTCACATATAAGCTTATTTTAGACTGATTATAAGTCAGGGCAACGTGGTTCCAGTCATTATTCAAAGAAGATTCAACCTCCTGTGAGTTCACAGAACCATAGATATTGTTGTTATAATCCAGATATAATCCATACACTGATCTATCATTTATAAACAATTTATTTTTCACTGTTGTAGGAGGGACATTACCACCTGTCCCATCACCAAGCTGACCATAATTGCTATATCCTTGTCCCCAGCATTTTATGCTGCCGTCATTTAACAATACACAACTATGATACTCCCCAGCCGATATTGCACTAGCATCTGTAACACCTATAACATTGACTGAGATATTCCTATTGATTGTTGTCCCATCGCCGAGTCTACCATACCCATTATATCCCCAGCACTTAACTGTCTTATCCTCCAGTAAAGCACAGGAATGCAAACTATTTAAAGAGAGATTTATTGCATTAGTAACACCCAAAGCTGAAACAGAAGTGTTCCTGTTAATAGTTGTTCCGTCACCAAGCTGACCATAACGATTATACCCCCAGCACTTGACTGTCCTATCCTCCAGCAAAGCACAACTATGAGACTTACTCAAAAAAATATCTGTTGCATTGCTAACACCCAAAACTGCAACTGCAAGACTTCTATCAGTAGTTGTTCCATCACCAAGCTGGCCATAATTATTTCTGCCCCAGCACTTAACTGTATCATCAGCAAGTAAAGCACAACCATGATATTGATTTATAATAACTTTTACTGCATTAGTTATACCATAAACATATACAGGAGTCCACCTATTAATGATTGTTCCATCACCAAGCTGGCCATAATTATTTTTGCCCCAGCACTTTACTTTACCATCACTAAGCAAAGCACAGTTATGATTAAATCCTATAGAAATATCTACTGCATTAGTAATATCCAAAACTGACACCGGAGTATTCCTATTGGTAGTTGTTCCATCACCAAGCTGACCATAACCATTATACCCCCAGCACTTAATACCACCATCATCAAGCAGAGCACAACTACTGAAATAACCATTTACTAATACTGAAACAGCATTAGTTATACCAGAAACATACACTGGAGTATTCCTATGGATCGTTGTTCCATCACCAAGCTGACCATAATTGTTCTGTCCCCAGCATTTAACACGACCGTCAAGAAGTGAAGCGCAAGAATGAAAATATTCTGTAGATATTGTAGAAACAGAATTTAATCCAGACACAGCAACAGGAACATTTTTTGTTATTGTTGTACCATCACCGAGCTGACCATAAAGATTATATCCCCAGCACTTAACACCACCATCATCAAGCAAAGCACATCCATAATTACGATTTATAATAACCCTTATTGCATTATTAATGCTTGAAACAAAAACAGGTGGTCTTTTTGAAATCGATTGTGCCATCACCTAACTGACCACGATAATTATATCCCCAACATTTAATATTGCCATCATTTAACAATGCACAATTATAATAAGCCCCAGAAGCAATATTTACTGCATTTATTACATTTGGAACAGAAGTAGGAGTAAATCTATTAGTATTTGTTCCGTCGCCAAGCTGACCATGATTATTATACCCCCAGCATTTCACTGTATCATCAGAAAGAACTGCACAAGTATGGTAATCTCCTATTGCAATTTTTTTGCCATTATTCATACCCTGAACATATACAGGAGTAGTTCTGGTGGTTTGACTTCCATCACCAAGCTGACCATAAACATTATACCCCCAACATTTTATACTATAATCTGAAAGTATTGCACAAGTATGAGTATTACCTGTTGACACCTCAATTGCATCTGTAATGCCTGATACATATACAGGAATAGAACTATCATCACCTGTGCCAGCGCCAAGTTTACCAAAAGCATTTCTACCCCAGCATTTAATATGACCATCAGAAAGAACTGCACAACTGTTAGGATATGAACCATCTGTGACTGTTAAAATAATGGCATTATTAATCCCTGAAACAGAAACAGGAGTATAACGATCATTAGTTGTGCCATCACCAAGCTGACCATAAGCATTATGCCCCCAACATTTAATAGTATGATCATCAAGCAAAACACAGCTATAATATCTACCAGATTCTACTGCAACTGAGTTAGTAATTCCTGAAACTGTGACAGGCACATAACTAGGATTGGTTGTGCCATCACCTAACCCTCCATAATTATTAGAACCCCAACAATTTACTGAACCATCAGAAAGAACTGCACAACTGTGAGCCAATCCAGCTGAAACATCTATTGCATCATTAATATTTAGAACAGAAACAGGAGTGTATCTGATTAGATTTGTACCATCACCAAGCTGACCATTACCATTATATCCCCAGCACTTAATACTACCATCATCCAATAATGCGCAACCATGATTAATACCAACCGAAATCTTTGTAATATTTTCTTTATTTGCCTTAATCCAACCCTCTATTGTAAATTCTGAATCGAAATCTAATGAATCAGAATGATTAATACTGACATAATTTGTCTTGCCGTCAAGATTGAATGCCTGCCCTACCTTTCCTGAAATTCCAGTGATTGTGCCATTAATTACACCATGATTACTGCCAACTCTATCTGCAGCAGTGCCATCATCAAAAGTCCAATAACTAACTAACCCATCAGGGCATTCAGCATTCACCACAATACTCCCTACCCCAACCAACATAAAACTGGTTAATATTAAAAATAATTTTTTAATTCTCATCTCCCATCCACCTCATTAATCATATTTCCCATCCATAATCATAAATTATCAATGAGCATTTTCCCATTAGATACATTTACATTCATTTTACACAACCTATTATTTAAAACTTCCTCTTCCCTCAAAAAACCACCCAACAGCAGGACTAAGGCCACTTTAAACTACACTATTGGGAATGCTTCAATAAACCCATCATAATGCCCAGATACCTCAGCAAGATATGTTTTTGATTCTTTGCATTCCTTGCTCTCATCCCCTTTGATATCACAAATTCTTGTATCGCCGTCTTGAGTTATAGAGCCTGCACCATCATGGTATGCCTGGATTATTGTTGGAGCATCTGTTGGTTTTTTGCCTTTTGCAAGGTATGTATTTATCTTCTTGAGATACAATGTTCCTGCATGTATCTGGATCTTCACATCCTCCCTTTGTGTTGAAGTTAAAATGTATTCCTGCGTATAATCTGATTTTAGATAATTAAGTTTAGGATAATTAGATTTTAATTCAGGGTATATATCGCTTACTGCTCCCTTGAACATCTGCATTACCCCATGAGCTTTATCATCATTTTTTTTATTAATATTAATAAAATCACTTTCAGTTGCCATAACCGCAAGCACAAGATGATAATTAACATTTTCTTTTTTTGTAATATCCCAGACATCATGGAGATAGACTAATCCTTGCTTCTCTCCCAATCCTGGTTCTTTCATATTCTCCACAAAAGTAAATGGCACATTTGATATATCTTGGAAATCTATATTCGCATATTTCTTTTCAAGATAACGAAGAGTCTCGCAGCACTCATATCTCCTGTAATCACCATCATGGCTTACCCAGCCAGCAGTTTCCATAGTCTTCTTTAGTTTTTGTCTTTCAGGATGGCTGAAATCAGATAAAGGAGATTCCCCCATATCAATACCCTCAAAACCAAGTATGACTGACTTGCCCAACACATGCGGTGCCTGGCATGACGGCTTGTCAACAGGCATCTTGCCCTGGAATTCATCAAAATAATCTTCCTGCTGCTCATATGTCCTGTATGCTGAAGATATATTAAGCTTATAGCCATACAGCTCTGCTGCGTATTTCTGGGCATCCTGTATCATGGTATTTGCTTTTATACCAATCTTGCAGTTTTCTGCAGCGCAGGTTATGTAATCTGGAATATTTTCTACTTCCACAAATGGGCAGTCATCATCCAAAGATTTGGATTTTATAATTATAGGCATGAACTCCACAGGCGAACCAAGCACTTCTGGCAGCGCATCATCAACATGCAAAAAATCAATAGCAAACTTTACTTCAATATCTCTCTGCCTGGCATGCATATCATCTTTTGAATACGCCACAATATTCCTTTTTGTGATAATATCAAAAGTAAATATGTCTCCACTTATCTGGTTATAGCTGATTTCATATTCTGGAAATATCTTCTCCATTTGAGCAACTGCTTTTGATACGCAGGCAGCCATGAGCTTTTTATCATCTTTAGCGCAGTCAAGAGTGTAATTTACTATGCTTGGGCTTGCTGATGCTTCAGAAATCAATGAAAAATATCTCAGCTTGTCATATATCTTCTTTATATCATAATCAATATTAATAGTAAAAGAAGGTTTTAATGAATAATAGCCAATATTATTAGATTGCGATCCTCCAATATAAGCAGTCAATTGATTTTTTGCAATGCCAATTATATTAGAATCAGATATAACAAAATTATAATTATCCAGTGGAAAGCTCAGGTCAGGATAATTCCTGATATAATCATCAAGATATGAACTGAAAAGGAACAGAAAGTTTTTTTCATAATTCTCCGGAAAGCACGCTTTGCTCCAATAACTATATCCTCTTTCACTTCCGCACAAACTGCCTCCTCCTTTTTCTCCAAGGTCATACATAGCCTGATGTGCTGAATATTTTGCAGATTCTTTCAGATAATCCATAGCATTCTGGACATTATGTGACGCTGCCAGAATACTGCTTGAATCTCTTCCTATAGGAGTATCAAATTGCTCTACTGTTGATGCTACTGCATGCATTGAATATAGCAACACAATAGGCAAAACCAATAATGCAATCAAGGCTGAAAAATAAACCTGTCCTTTTTTTTGATTTAGTTGTCTGAGTTTCATTTTTAAGTATGAGACACCTTTAATGTCATTTTTATTGGCTGCCTGTCAATGCCTGGCACAACAGCATTATCTTCAATTATCTTCTTGCTGTCTTTGTATCTTTCACCAATCTTCTCTTTGTTTAAAGTCATTTCCCATCCAACTTTCTTCGCATAAATCTTATCTAAATATTTGCTTGTCTCAGATTCAAGAATGGCAAAATCATTTTTTGAGTAAGATTCAATTATAAGATCTGAAAAAACTCCATAAGAACTGCCTGAACTAAGATATGAGGACAGGAAGATTCCATATTCCATTGATCTTAAATCTTTAGCAATAATCTCTTCATTTGATGCCTGGTCAGACCTATTGACCATAAAAAAGATAAAGAACAACAAAGCTATAAGAAACATTGAAAATATGAATACCAAGCCTCTTTCCAGAGCTTTTTTATTATGATACAGTGCTTTCATTTTTTAATCCTCTAACTGTATAAGTCCTCTTGTTTTTATTGCTTGCTCAATTTCAACAATACCTTTATAATACTCTTCTCCATCTTTTACCATGATATTTTTCTTGATTGTTGCTGTCTTGAATATCCTGAAAGTCGCGTAATTATCTTCATTAAAATATATCTCTTTTTCATTGTTATTGTATTGCAGCAGGATTCTGATTCCAAATTCCCTTGTAAACTTTTCAATAACAATTGTTTTGTTTATTGTTTCTTCATTAAAATCCGAAATGTCAATTATGCCCTTCTGTACTGCCTGGCTTATTGGCTCAGTATACCATAATGAGTTCAATATTCTTTCATTTAGAAGATAATATTCTAAGCCCTGCGTATCTGCATAGCTTCTTGTAGTTGAGCCAAGCCCTAGGTTTAATAAAAATATGACAATAGCAACTAATGCAATATTCATAATCCAATATACATTATCTGAGACATCTCCCTTTTTGCGCAAATCTTTCTTAAATCTCATTTTTTAAATATTTTTAAATCAGTTGTAATAATCAAATAATCCCTGCTGTATAGCTTTTCCAATGTCTGCTGTTCTTCTAAGCAGTTTTTCCCCATGCTCATTATTTATATTTCCTATTTCAAGAGATACTGCTATCTTGTCGCTTCCCTTATCAAGCATTTCGTATGCAGGGCTTCCTTTTTCTGCAGGAACTATAGTGATTAAAGTGAAATCTATATCTTTAAGTGTACTGCTTCCCTCTATCGAATTTAGTATAAGGCAGGCAAGCTTGTTCGACTCCTTGATTTTTTGCCCACTTGGATTAATATATGCCCTTATCTCATTCAATGAAGAAGTATATCTTCCCACATTTAAGCTTATTATGACCTCAGTAGATTGAGTTATCTTTTCTTCTCTGTTTCCAATAAGATTTATTCCACTTCCCCTTGTAAATTCCAGATTTGGCATACGTGGTTTCAATGACCTTAGATAATCTGCAATTCTTTCAACAATCTCAGCTTCAATAAGATTATCTGACTTAAAGCCTAAATCGTCATCATCAT
Organism: Nanobdellota archaeon; assembly: GCA_034723595.1. Lineage (GTDB taxonomy): Archaea > Nanobdellota > Nanobdellia > Woesearchaeales > JAGLGH01 > JAGLGH01. The sequence goes on along the minus strand of JAYEPB010000020.1, from coordinate 3,338 downwards.
CCCTGTGCGAAACATCTATCAGGATATTTTTATTCTCCCAGTTGATATCTTTTGTAGAGAAATAAGGGCAGCTCAGCTTGGCAAGCCCTGGTTTTTGTTCAAGGTCTTTTGTTATGGTAATTTCATTGCCATTTTTTATCAGCCTAAGTTTTAGCTCCTCACCTTGATTTGGCTCAAATTTGCCATAGTTTATCTTTACTGTTTCTGATTCCACAAAACTTACTGTCCACTTTGCAATTTCCTTTCCTTCTTCATATACTACAACCTTACCTTTTTCTATCTCTATTGTCTTGTTTGATATTTCCTGAGAATAATCAATGATTACATCTCCTGGGACAGCAAGCAGAGTCTCAATATTTAATGCAAAATCTTTAGCAATAAACTCATTGGCAAATGCTGTGCTGTCTGTTACCCTGCTTATGCCTGACATAAAGCCAAATAATATGAATACTACAATCACTAAGACCATCACTACCCTTAATGGGGTTCCTATCTCTCCATTCTTAGATTTATATAAATTATACATTGTTTTATAATCCAACACCTCTTTTTGCAATAATTTAAGATTTTATTTCAATAATATAATCCTTGCTTGTCAAAGTCACAACATTTGTCCCTGAGATCACTTCTGCTCTAGAGTCTTTCAGGCATCTTGATTTCTCATTGCAGTTGCCAGGATTCTTATATGAGGAAAAGTCCTTGAATGATTCACATGCCTCTGGCTCATCAGAACCCTGAATATACAAGCATGCGCACGCTCTGCTTTTGCATTTCCCTGGCAGCATAGGATTGTCCTTATCAATCAATTTTATCTCATAATCATATGCAGTCACAGGAATATTCATTATCTCAATTTTCTGCATCTCAACTATCTCTGCGGCAATCCTGTCAAAATCCGCCTCAGCAGGAGTCTTATCTCCCTTAAAGAAAGTATGACCTAGTTTTAATGAGAAATGAAGTATAATTATTATTGTCAAAACACCAAACATTATCTTTACAATCTGGATTAGCATGCTTTCTGCCTGGCCTTTTTCCCCTATTTGTCGCATTTTAAGAATTATGATATAGAGCTATTTAAAAGTTTCTATAAAAAAGTTTTCTGCGAAAACTTTTTTCAAGTGGTATCGACTAATGTGTATGGAAATGTAATCAATACAAATATCTAAAAAAGGTTGCTAAATGTAGAAGAATAAATATATTTCAATCTATGTTCCTGATTCAGAAGCGCAGCATTTCTGACCTTTGCAGTCCTTATAGCCTGTCCCAAGATCATATATATATGGCTTTCCACTACCAGACTCATCACAACTAGTCTGGCATCTCCTTCCGCCAAACATAGTCTCGCAAATATCCCCTTTTGATTCTGCTTCTGTCTGGTTTATTATGCCAAAATACTTCTGAGACACATTTCCTATCTGATCCTTAAATACAAAGATTAAGATGACCAATGTGACAAGACCAAGAATAGCAAGGATTATCATCTGAAGTGATATCTCTGCTTTCTTTGAGGTTTTATTGAGCATATATCATTGTTTAGGATTGGATTATATAAATATATCGATAATCGAACCCAAACATATTTATAGAAGTTAAGCCAAATACTATCTATGCAGAAAACAAGCCTTGTAACAATATCTTTAGTTGTCATTATCTTGATTCTATCAACCTATCTTTATCTTCAGCCAGCAGAACCAAGCGCAGTGTTAGATGAGCCATCTTTCAGCCAGGTTGCCAATGATTGGATAGAACCTCTTGAAGAAAAAGAGAACTTTGAAATAAACATCTCTGAAGCAACTGAAGCAAGAGCAGATTACAGTCTTGGTCATCAGAGATATATTGATTATGATGGTTCAATCAATAGTTTTTATCTTACTGGCTCTTATATGGGTAAATTGTTTTCAATGACTTATCAGGATGCAAATGACAGGATTCTTATGCGCATTTATTCTGATATGAAACCAAGCGATGGCGTTAGTGAAGGATTTATTCTTGTAAAAAGAGAAGAAGGCGAACTTGCAGCATACATGTTTGTTGATGAAGACTGGAAAATCAAATCCAAGAATAACATAAATATTATCTATGGAGAGAACATTCAGGATAAAGAAAGCCTAATTTCAAGAAGATTTGATTTCTCAAACAACCAGGAGGGAGTATATATAGACAAACTAAAGGGAAACCTTAACTGGCTCACAGAACAGAATCCCATTTTAGGTAGGCTATTTCTCGGTGAAATCAGTCTGGATGATATACTGAGAAGTGATTATAATCAGACATTTATTGTGCTTACATGAGATACAAATTCTCAATAGTTCCACATAGTTTATAAGTAATTAGTCAATCTCTCTTAAAATGGCTCAAAATACTTATTATAGCACCAATAGAAAGTCAGAACAAGTCAATTTTGAAACAGCTTTACTTACTGGTCAACCAAAAGATTATGGGCTTTACATGATTGCGAAATCTGATGTCCCAAAATTACAAAAAGAACAAATAAAAGATATGTCTCAACAAACCTATGCTCAAATTGCATTTCAGGTTCTTAACCCATATTTAGGCTCAGAAATTCCTCCAGCAAAATTAGAAACACTGCTAAATGACGCTTATAAAGATGAAAAAATACCCACTGAAGTTCAGAATGTTATCGGAAGAACTAATATCATGTGGCTTACTCAGGGACCAACATATTCTTTTAAAGATTATGCTGCCAGATTTTTTGGAAGGGTACTTAATCACTTTTTAGCAGAAAGAAATGCGAAGAGAACAGTTGTTGTAGCTACAAGCGGAGATACAGGAGGAGCTGTCGCTGATGCTCTTTATGGTCTTGATAATGTTAATAATGTTGTATTCTTTCCAAAAGGTTCAATAAGTCCTGGTCAAAGAAGACAAATGACCACATTAGGTAAAAACATCTATGCTTTTGAAGTGAATGGGGATTTTGATGTTTGTCAGGCCCTGGCTAAGAATATTTTGGGAGACAAAGAATTTGCAAAAGAAGTTTTTGGAGATTCTAACAGAATTACATCTGCAAATTCAATAAGCGTTGGAAGATTGCTTCCGCAATCAGTTTATCCTTTTTTTGCATATTCAAGAGTCGCAGAAAATGGAGAACCTATGATTGCGAGCATACCCTCAGGAAATTTTGGAGATATGATGGGGACAATATTAGCAAAAGAAATGGGGCTGCCAATTGGAAAAATAATTTGCGGAGTTAATGAAAACACTGAATTTCCAGATTTTCTCGAAACTGGCAGGTATGTTGTCAGCCCTTCAAGAAAATCTCCTTCATCAGCAATGATTGTTTCACATCCAAGCAATCTGGCAAGATTAATAGATTTTTA
>JAYEPB010000019.1:0-5873 GCA_034723595.1 Nanobdellota archaeon | reverse complement strand
AGAAATAAAAAGAAGAATCAATTGGTTTAAATCATTTCAGGCAGAGGCAGGAGCAAAGGCTTTTTTTGGGTTATTCTTTTATCATTTCAACAGAAACTATCCCAACACAGGATAGTTGACTTTGCCCGCAGAAAAGGCAAAGTCAACGATCCTATGTTGGAATAATTAATTTTGCCGATGAAGTCTGATAATTCTCACTCCAGCATCTCAACGATCTTCTCGCCGAATTCTTCTGCAGCCTGAGGTCCGTTTGCTGTCACAATCAACCCATCCACTACAACAGGCTTGTCAACAAAGACTGCCTTACCTTTTTCAAGTATGCTGATAGACTCATCTGATTTCCAGACTGTTGCCTTTTTATCTTTAAGAACTCCTGCTTTTGCAAATATTGCCGGAGCTATGCAGATAGCTGCAAGGATTTTCTTCTTTTTCTCAGCAGAACTCAAAAGCATGACTACATCCTCTCGTCCAGCAAGCACCATTGCACCAGGACCGCCTATAAAAATAATCACATCATAATCCTCTGGGTCAACATCTCTTATCAGAACATCAGGTTTCACTTCCGTACCAAGAGACCCTTTAGCCATATCAAGCGATGTGCTTGCTATTACGCAGATTATGCTATTATCCCTGAGAATCTGAAGAGGGATCCTAAGTTCCTCATCCCTGAAATTTCTGTGAGCTATTATTAATACAGCTTTTTTCATTTTCTATCACCCTGCTTATCTGGCTACTTTATTTATACACTTGCCTTGCATGCATGCCCTGATATTTGCAACAGTGACATCCATTATCCTTGTCAATGCTTCCTTACTGTTAAAAGCATTATGAGGAGTTATTATGACATTGTCCATATGCATAAGCATATGGTTAGCAAGAACAGTCTTAAGGTTGCATGCTTTCATAAATTCAGGAGAAAGAAGCTCTTTCTCTTCTTTTATTGTGCATTCTTCTTCAATAACATCAATACCTGCTCCTGCCAGAATTCCTTGTTTAAGCGCAGTGTATAATGCTTCTGTCTCTACCAGACCTCCTCTTGCAGTGTTTATGATGTATGCCCCTTTTTTTATCTTCTGTATACTTTCTTTATTTATCATATGATGAGTATGCTTATTATAAGGGGCATGCAGGCTTATTATATCTGATTTTGCAAGCAGTTCATCAAATTTGACATACTTAAATCCCATCTCTTTTGATTTTTTCGTGTCTTTATTTACATCAAAAACAATAACATCCATTTCAAATCCCTTTGCTATCTTTGCCACATGCTCACCTATATTTCCACAGCCTATTATTCCAATTGTTTTTCCCCTGATATCAAAGCCTCTCAAATTTTCAATTGTAAAATCACCTTTTCTTGTCCTGTCAACTGATTCAACAAGCTTCCTGGACAAAGTAAGAATCAAGGCAAAGGTATGCTCTGCAACAGTATTTGCTCCATAAGTAGGAACATTGCATACTGGTATCCCTTTGATTGCGCACTCGTCGATATCAAGAGGGTCAAAACCAGTGGACATTGTAGTGATAAGCTTAAGATTTGGAAGACTATCAATAATCTCTTTGCTGACTTTTGAATATATGAATACTCCCAATGCATCACAATCCCTAATCTCTTTCACATTGGCTATGCTCAGCTTATCGCTGAATAACTTAAGTTCAATATCTGGGAGACTTGCTTTTATATGCTCCTTTTCCCAATCCTCTAATTCAAAAAATGCTATCCTGGAGATTTGCTTCTGTATTATACTAAATCACCTCTCAAATGATTTTTATAGTAGCATAAGTCCTTTAAATAATTATCCTTTTCTCCAAAATTATTTTTTCTTATGCAGAGATGGCAGTTATTTTTACTTCTCCTCTTCTGATTCTTTATCCTCTAATTTAGCATAATATCTTTTGGATACATATACTGTAGAAAGCACAAGCATGATAATCAGCAAAGTAAGGTATGATGCCCGAAGTGCCACAACATCCCAATCTAAAGGCTCTAAAGCAAGTCTCTCAGGGACAATCTCTACTTTGAGCATGCCTCTAGGACCATATCTTTCCTTTCCATCTTCTGATTTATCATATAAGATATATTCAAGAAAGAAAACATTGCCTGTAAATCCTGAATCAGGGATATCTATCACAATCTCTATAGGGAATGTTCCAGCTTGTGTATTTGGAGGAACCTTAATTGAATTCAATTCTTTCAGATTTTTCACAATCTGCCAGCCATTAGTGAACTCAAGCTCAAGCTCAAGCATAGTGTCAGCAGGATTAGCAGGATATATGTAATAATAACCAATCTGTGCAGGAGAAAGATAAAGAGTATTGTTTGTAAGTTCAAATGGAATATATTCATTCTCCCTTGAAGCTATTGCAAAAACAAGAAGAAAACTCAATAGAAAGACTACGCAGCCAATAGAAATCATCTTCAAATGAAAATAACCCCTATTTCTCCCCTTATCTAATATACTCCTTAACATAGAAGACAAATCTAATGTTTACTTATTTAAAAGTTAAGTTTAAGAATGAAAGCATAAGGATAGGATTAGTTAAATTGGAAAATTAATCAAAAGTAAATAGAAACAATAAAAAAATATAGTGAGTTGCTAAATACCTACTCCGTGTCATCATCAGGTCCTTCACAATTTGGATCTTTCGGATAGCTTATAATCTTATTCTTTGCACATCCATTCCAATCACATTTTCTGTCCTTATCATTGTCCTTCCTGTCGCTGCACTGAGGGACTATTGGTTCAGGTTCAGTACCGATCTTAACAGTCACCTCATCGTATGAGTTCATATCTCCCACTGCTACAGCTTTAATTACAATAGTTTGACAATCATATGGCTGTGTATTCAGTTTGAACTTATAAGGTAATGCACTGTCTGAACCTTTATAGGCATCATTGACATAGAAGTCAATTAATCTTGTATTAGGAGATGCAACAACAGTTATTGTAAGGAATTTATGAGTTATAACAGCCCCTTCCAAAGGATGTGTAATCTCAATAGTTGTTGGTGTAAGCTCTACGCATGCGCCGTTTTGGCAGACCTGTGAACAAGACGTAATCTCACTATAACCGAGGTTATTGAAACAATAAGTCTCGTAAAGATTCTGTCCATCTATGCAATGATCTATATTGGATTCATCAGTAAATGCCTTATAACCAGTTATACTGCCAGCTACATCATATACTTTTCCACCATCACTATCAGAACAGCTAGGTGTTACACAAGCGCCATCCCTGCACAGTTCAGAGCAAGTATGCACCTCTGAATAACCAATATCATACTGGCAATAGACCTCTCTAAGGTTAAAATCATCTATGCAATAATCCTGTGTAATCCCATCACTTGATTGCCCAAAAATCTGACCATATACATCATATACTTTTCCACTATCAGTATCTTCACAACCTTCTACTCTTATGCAATGATAGGTGTTATCAAACCCACCTAAATTCGGATCTGAATCATCGCAGTCTTTATAATTACCGCATGCAGCAGGACAAGAATTTGGTTTTGAATCAGATATCCCCCAGTTGCAATAACCATCATTGTCATTATCATTGCAGGCAATCTGATATTGCATTGAATCAGGTCCATAATAAGGCTGCACTGCGTAATAGGTAGAGGATCTGTCAGTCTGTTCAACAGTCCTTCTTACATATCCGCTTTCGCCCCAGCCAGTTCCCCAGCTGTTTTTGAGAATCCATACAGTCTGACCCAGGGTATCAGTTTCCCAGCCAACTGCAGTTATAGCATGCCACCATGATCTTATACCAAAGGTAATCGGACCGTGTTCAACAATTGCCCTCTTTAATGATTCATCATCAGTTGCAACTGAAACATAATTTGTGATTTTCCATGGCCTTTGATCTGCGCATTTATTGCATATAGTATCAGATGCAACATAAGGCATGCAATCTTCAGTTACCAGTCCAGTGGTCTTTAGTTCTGCCAATGGCCATGAAACATAACCTCCGTTTGCACAACTGCCAGGATGCCTGCATACAGAATCTTGTTCAGCAATATCAATATTTAGTTGTTGATTATAATAAACATTTATGATTCCTTCTGTACTTCCTACTCCGCTAAAAGCCCAACAACTGCCACAGCTACCCTGATTCTTAACAGGGCTGACCCAATTTAAGCTGTGCCTGTTTCTCCAATCCCATTGGCTTGGATAAGCACTTGCGCCTGCTGGCTCTTCTTCAGCAGTTTCTACTGCACTGCCAGCATTAAATATCCCTCCAGTATAATACTCATATCCCTGAAGATTCGGGAGATATGTTGGATTATTAAAAAGATTCTTCTTTTCTTGGTATGAAAGTTTTGACACAGAAGTAATACCGGGTATCCAACTGAAGGATTGCTGCTTTAATTTATTTATCTTATAAGAATCCTGCTTATTCTTCAGTTTCTTGTTATAGGTATTAACTTCAGATTTTGTATCTAATTTAGTAGGATCATCTATATAATTTATAGATTTAATATCGACTGCTGCATCAATAACCTCAATCTTAAATGTTGGGTTACTTATACTATTCAGAACGCATGTTTCTTCACAACCATTATTAACAACAATCGTGCCTTTACCGTGGAGTGAGGGGTATGATTCAAATATCAGATATTCATTTTCTCCATCTATAAGGATGAACCTTACCAGGCCAGTGTCTTTTCCAAAGTTGATTTTTGCATCAACAGACAGACCATAAGCAGAATCAATCTGTAAAGGCAGTACACTATTATCTGAGAATATATTATTGATATCAACTTGGACAGTTTTCCCTTTAAGTGTAAAATCAGGCAGCTCTTCACCTATATTAGACACTTCTGCCCCTGCTATACCCCATTGAGACGGGAAAATCAGGATGCTTGAGATTAGAATCACAAATGCAAAGATAAAACTTAATGAGTAATAATGGTTTTTCATTATATCACCTAATTTTAAGTTTACTTAATTGCTTTAAATAAGTTACGATTTCTGGTAAACCTAATAGAAAACCTTATATATACATATCACCACAATCATACTTATGAGACACACATATGCTCTTAAGCTTAGCTTAATTGCCATAATCCTTCTTAACTTAACAGCGATTTGCCATGCTGCATTAATATCCATTTATGAAGGATCAGCGCCTTATGGAATAAATTTTACAGGAGGGGAATACACATTCCTCATTAGCGGTCAAAGCAACATGGAGAATTTTATTGTGAATCTTCCTACTGGAAGTACAATACCTATAAGAGATATTGGATGTTATACAAAAGATTATTTTATGGTATGTTATAATGGATCTAGGGAATTTGATTGGGTTAATTTAACCCTTGACAAAGAATACTGGAACGCCTCAATCAACATTTCAAAATACGTAGAAACAGAAAGAAAACTGAGAATCACAAAATCATATGATTATAAAGAGCCTATCCTTATACAGGACCCCATATCAATAACAATAAAGCTTTACAATAATGCACAATTTCCTGCAAAAGGCATCATATTAAAAGATTCTATTCCTGCTGCCTTGCATGTGACAGAAGCAGCAGGGTGTGAATATTTTGGGACAAACATAAGATGGTTTGGCACGCTGAATCCAGGGAAAAGCCATTTCTGTACATATACTATAGAAGCTACAACAGGCACAGAATATGATACTGCCGCTGAAGTTGAATATATTATGGATGATATCACCCAGACCTTAACATCAACATCAACAAATATCAATATAAGCATCCCTCTCTTAGAAGCATCATCATTCCTCACAAACCATACCTTCACTATAGGCGAAATCATATTCTATTCTATCAATCTTACTAATGTTGATGAAGAAGTGGAACTGATGATAAACAAACTTAAAATAAATATTCCAGATAAG
>JAYEPB010000018.1:0-5962 GCA_034723595.1 Nanobdellota archaeon | reverse complement strand
CGTGATTCTAAATCTGATTTTGATTTTTTTTTCATTTTTATTGCATTCTACTTCAATATAATTGTATTAATAATATGAAAATGATAGGTCATTTATATACTTTTGTGAGGGTAACTACTCCTGAAAGATAAATTAATTCTAAACTCTATTTTAAGCTGCTATAAGAACTTATAAAATAGCATCTCCTCTGTTTAATTATCTGCAGAGTTATTTCCTACAGCAAACTTTAAAAAGGTTCAATAAAAGGAAGATATTATGTGTACAATTGGAGCTAAAAAACTCAATGAAAAATATATTATTTTTAAGAACAGAGATAGAATTGATAATGTTCATACAAAGATAATTTTTGAAGATACTGGAATTAAAAAACTTCTTATTGTTGATGAAAAATCTCATTGCGAAGGATTAAATAGATATGGCCTGTGTTTCATTGAAACAACTTTAAGTCCACATTGCACCAGAAAGTATAATACTGTTTCAAGATTAGGAAGAAGAATACTGAATCAAAAAAATATTGTTGATGCTATTGATATAATCAAACATAACAAAATATCAAGCAATATAATTATATCAGATGGAAAAGTTGCCTTCACTGTTGAAAGAACACCATCAGAAATAGCAATAACCAGATTAAGAGATTATGGAGTTATCACAAATCATAGTATAAAATTAAATAAATTAAATGGCCCAAAAAGTAATGCAGGTAGAAAATCAAGTGTTATGAGATTCAACAGGGCAAAAAAATTAGTCAAGGAAATAAATAATTATGATGATATTAAAAAAGTACTTTCAGACACCAGTGGAAGATATTCAATATATAATGAATTTACGATATGTTCTTATATCTTAGATCCTATAAAAAAACAAATTTGTTTTTTTGATTCAAGACCAAATTCTAAAGGTCAAATATATTATTTGCACTAGAAATTCATTGCAAGGCGGTAAGTTTTTATAATATTCTTTATTCTTGATGATTTATGAATTTATTAAAATTTAGTCTAGATGAGTATTTGCAGTTTGCAAGGGATAGAATCAGTGAATACTGTATAGATGAATGTAATGCTTTGTGCTGTAAGAATGGCGCATATATCCAAACTATTGACCCTGATGAAGTAAGGATGCTATTAAAGCTTGACAAGTCTGTTGATCTGAAAGATTTTGCAAAGGAGGATGAAAGGCTTACCATCAAGAAGTAGGGGTTTATTAAAAAAGAATATGATGTCCTTCTTGATCCCTGCATTTATCTGGAGGATAGACTTTGCAGTATATATGATGATGCAAGAAAGCCAACGAGATGCTCGGATTTTCCTATAATTAAAGATAAATTAATTATATTACTTTCATCTAAATGTCCTGCAGTAAAACAATTGAAGATTGAAGATAGTCTTGAAAACGTGGCCTTAATAGGTTATGATATAAGTTATTTTTAAATAGCTTTAACTAGAAGATTCTTATCATAATGATCCTGACTTGCCTAAACACGCGATTATTCCATTATATTTTTATATGATGTTTAATTCTTGATAAGCATGGATAGAAGTCTTTTCATAAAAGAACTGTTTCAGTACGCAAAAAAACTGCAATATAAGAGCAGAAGTAGATTCATAGAAGAGATACTGCTGGATAAAAGAGAACTGGAAGTGATGGACAAGAATAGGTTTACTGAAAAGATACTTGGTTATGCAAGAAAACATATTATCAATGAATTCTGCAGAAATGGCTGTGAAGATTCCTGCTGTGAGAGGGGATATATTATAACAACAGACCAAGAGAAAGTAAGGCTGATATTTGGGATTGATGAATCAACAAGTCTGGAAAAATTTGCTGACAAAGAGATAAGATTAGAAATAGAATATCCCAGACTAGAGGATATTTCATATAAAATATACCTGAATCCCTGTCCTCAGCTTGATAAAAGAAGCTGCATGATTCATGAGGATATCAGAAGACCTTTTATATGCAGGCAATATCCTTTGATAAAACTCAAATCTGAGATTATTGTACGGACTGATTGCCTCCCTGTGCAAAAAGGAAGCATGAATGAGTTCATAAATCTAATTGAAAGGCACGGATATATTGTGAATCATTTTCCATAACACCAGATATCTAAAACGAGAAAGAGAGATAAATTTATAAAGAAAACAGACATTCCAATTCTCAAGAGGTGTGAAACCTCAGACCTTGTTCTGAGTTATTTAAAATGAAATAATTATTTGATAACTATTGGAATAATTTTCAAGAAGTAAAGTATAAAAAAGGATTATATTGTGCTAATAGACATCAGCGTCTTGATATGGTATTCCCAACTGGTTTGGAAGGTGCAATTTTTGAACAAAATCCTTATCAGGAGAGACCAAACTATTCATTTTTGATGACAGGATATGAAGGATTGACAGCTATTACAGATATTGATGCAATCAGAAAAAGACAAGATATTATAAGAGCTTTTATGGATGATCTCAATGGAAGTCAACAATTTCAGAAAATATTTAACAATCTTCATCTCCTTGATAGATGGACAAAGCATAGAAAGGGAAAACGTAGAAATAATCACTCGCTTATAGAGTATGGAGATTCTTTAAAGAGATATAAGAAAGAAGTGGATGTTCTTGTTCAAGAGATGGCTAAACAGGATAATCTCTTAGGGGAATTATCTGACCATTATAGGAACAGATTTCCAGTAAAAATAATTAATAATGCTGTTAAAGCGTGTGAACAAGGAAGTTTTAATTATATTGTTATGGAAATGGAGCCAAGAGACCTGAAAAGATGGGGCGGAAAAAGAAAAGAATCTAAAAAAGGAAGGATCAGACTTCATGGAGTTATGGGACTGCCTGATGCAAATATTCAGGGACAAGTTATGTTGGGTGATGAATGTGCTGACAATCTTGGAATAGGGATGCAATATATCGTCAATGTTGCTGCAAATAAATCATTAGGTTGGTTAAACAAGATTTATGCTCCTTTAGCTGCTTTGTACTCAGAAGCGTTCTATCTGAAAAATAATAAGGTTTGTTTACCTCAAATTAATGAAGAAGGGATTTTTGAGATGGTTGATGGCAAACCGATAATGCCAACACCCAATCCAAGAGGGACTTCTTTATATTATGATAATAAATCAGGAAAAGTAGTATTGAACGGAATTCATAGCGGTGGAAAATCTCATTTGCTCATGACTATAGGTTCATATTATTTAGCAGGACTGAGCGGTTTCCCTGTTCCAGCACAATCAGCTAAAGTTCCAATAGTCAATAGGATATTTCATTCATTTGATATTGAAAAAAGAAATAGAGGTGGTGGTTTAGAATCTGAGTTTTTTGACAGGGCAAGAACCATAGGATTAATTGGAAAAGGAGATTTAGTTTTGATGGATGAATTCCTGCAACATGCATCTCCTGATGCATCTACTGATTTAGAACCAATAATCTTAAGTGAATTCTATAAAACTGGAGCAGCACTTATTGTTGTGACACATAGGGGTGACTCGCTTGATGATAAAGATCAATGGCAATTTTATTCACCAGGATTCACAGAAGAAAATGGCAGGATAATACCTACATATAAATTCCAAAAAGGCAGACCTAATCAAGAGATTCTAAGAAGACATGCTAAACAAATGCTTGAAGATGCTTTAAAACATGAACCTGTTGAGAAAGAGAAACCAAACTATAGTGGATACCCAATAGATATGGATAACTATAATGCATCTGAAAGATGGTTCGAGGCAATTGGAGAAAGATTATTTGGTAAAAAGTCTTTAAGTCAACAACTTGATAATTCTAATTTGAGAAGTAATGTGAGGGAAGACGATGACATACCTTTCTAATTTAGGAATTGAAGCTAGTGAGAAACAGATCTCAGATATCTTCATTAGTGGAACAAACAGTGCAAGACCTTTTAATAGCGATCTTGATTGCAGTATCTATCAAAATTTTGTTAGAGAGTATTCTATAAAAAGAAGAAATCACTCAATGAGAGATATTTTTGGGATTTATTATTCTCCAGAAGGAGGTTTAATTGGTTCTAACAAGATGGAAGAACTTCTGACACATATGTACAAACCAATTCAAGATCAAGATATTATCACAAGAAGACAGGATTTAGTTAAGCATTTTGCTAATGCGACTAAAGAAGAAAGCAATTTAATGCTTAATCTATTATCTCAACATTCATCTCTTGATAATATTGTAAATTACGAAAAAAAGCGAGATGATAAAAAAAGCAGGCACTTTCCAAAAATGGTGCATCCATTTATGGAATTGGCAGATTCTCTTTCTCAATTAAGTGAAATGTATAAAAATGATTCACTTATGAAAGATTTTTCTCGGAGAATTGATGGATTATTTGAAGAACATCCTGTGTTAAAAGATGCATATTTATTTGATTGGAAGTCAGGAAGAGTTTTAATGAATCCTAAATGTGAAGTATCTCTTGCAAAATTATCATTAAAAGGGACATCTTCTATTAATATAGGATTATTTGACGATGGTATTAATTATTCTGTGTTTGGGAATTATATTCCTGATATAGAAAGATTTGCGCATGAATGCGCCCCATTTATTTATACTTTAGGTAGTTTCTTTTATTTAGCAAAAGCATTTGATATTGCAGGTAAAAATGACCAACCAGTCTGTATGCCTAAAATAAATAATGAAGGAATTTTTGAATTAAGAGAGGCTTTACCAATTGTCACAAGAATTGAAGGAAATTCTCCAATTAATGTTGAATTTAGTTATGCAAGAGGGAATAATAAGGTTATATTAAGCGGTCCTCATAGCGGAGGCAAAACAGAATTGTTGAAAAATATTGGAGTTTATCATGCTTTAGCATTATCAGGATTTTTTGTGCCTGCAGAATACGCTAATGTTCCTATGACACGAAGAATCATAACTTCATTTAAGAAAAGCGCGGAGAAGAATAAAGGTTCTCTGGAAAGTGAAATAAATGAAACATCAAAAGTAATAAGAGAGCTGCAACAAGGTGATTTGGCATTATGGGATGAGTTCTTAGATACTACAAAACCAGAACTTGCTGCATATTTGGAAGAACCTTTATTAGAGGGATTTGCTTCAACTCCTGCTACCATTATTTTAGTGTCTCATAGAGCAACAAGTTTAAGACAAGATTTTGGATTTAGATTTATGTATCCTGAATTAAAGGAGATTGAAGTTCCTGAAGAAAATTCTGCATATTATATCAGATCTGAAAAGACTGAAGTGGATTCATCAGGATTTAAAGAAGGCGAGAATAAAATTAAACTATTAATTCCTACACGCAGATTCATTGAGGGAAAACCTACACCAGAACTTACCAGAAATCATGCGTTTCAAATGTGGGATAATGTTAAGAAGAGATTGAAAAGAGGTTATTGGTGAAAAAAAGAAAAAATAGAGAAGAAATTGAAATAATGCTGTCAGAATTGCTTGCATAAAATATGTCTGGTTCAAAAATTGAGACGATGATATATTATGGATTTAAGGGCATAAGGACTGCGCATGAACACCTTTACAATAAACTTAGCGCAGGAGAGGAATGGTATTATATGGATATATCTGCACATCAACCTAAAGAACAACATATTTTTTGGCAAAAAGAGTTCATGGGAAAAACTTTTTAGTCATTGCATATGATAAAGCAGACAGATATGATACTTAAAAAATCATTAATATAATGAAAAGAGAGATTATTTAATTTACCCCTCCCCTTGGGGCAGTTGGGTTTTTGATTTCTACTGGTTGACACTCTTTATGGGCCTTAGAATACTGGAAGATTTGGACCTGTCCTCAGCAGAAGTCAAGATCTACATAGCTTTACTTGAATTGCTATTGTTAATTGAGGGCAAAGTCAACTTATGTGAGGAAGATTAAAATTCTAGTTCTTTTTTATATTTTTTAGCAGTTGTACCGCCAGCTTGTAGATCAAAAGCTGGCAGTAAAGCGTACAACTGACTAAAAAAATTGGT
>JAYEPB010000017.1:0-6013 GCA_034723595.1 Nanobdellota archaeon | reverse complement strand
TTATTATCTTATCAATATAAAAGCCAGAATCATTGTAATAATTATCTGCAACTAATCTAATATAAATAGTATCACCTGCAACATGTGGCGACCAGATATCTGAAGGATGTCCAGTATAATTTTTTACAGTATTATTATTTCCATCTAAAATATAAATAAAATCCCAATCCAATTCCATATTGATACTAACAAAATGCACAGCGATGCTGTCAAACCCTGTATAATTGATTTTATATGTAACAGTCGTATTATCCTCATAAGGATGTTCTGATTCTTCAGAATAATTTATAATATTGCCAACTAAAGTTACATTTTCAATTGTGCAACCACCTAAATCAGGATGAGTATAATCCACTCCAGTATCAATAACACAAACAGTCTGACCTGCGCCAGTTAAATTCACTCCATCATATTGCAATGACCATGATTCTGTTGCATTGATTATTCCTGTAGAATCCTGTAGGGAAATATAAAATGGTTCATCATATTCTATGCTTTCAACCATGCCGCTTGCAATCAAATCATTAAACTCTTCCTGAGTAAGTGATGCAGAGAAGCCATTGAAAGAATTATACGTATGTTTTACCCTCTGCCTGCCAATGTTATTTATAGCAGATTCCCTTGCTGCTTTTTTAAGTTCTTTTACTTGGCTGGTTTTCATTGCAGCTACTTTTTTAGACCAGCCTTTTACTGCCTTAGGCTCTTTCATTGTAACAATTGCCCTTACTTTTTTATCAGTCTGGAGTTTTTCCTTTATCTGTGAGCTGACAGTAACTCCTGCTTTCTGACCTAATTCAGGTATATCTAATCCATATGCTGTGATTGTGTCATACTTTTTATCAACTATCTTATTAACTATCTTATTGGACGTTTTATCTGAAGCAATAACTCCTGATATCAGCGAAATAATTATTAGAATAACCAATATACTTAATATACTACCAATTATTTTATTTCGTGCCATTATTATCTTTAAATTTAATAATAGAATAATTAAATTTAATATTTATATATCTTTTGCATCAATCCATAATCTTCTCTTGAGATATTGGAATATCACCACCAAATCATAGGATAATCTGGTTCTGCGCTTTTTGCAGCAATGCTTGAGCCTATTCCCCTGCCAATATGGAATGAGTTATCATTGAATACTGAGCTAAGTATGTCAATCAATGTTTTCTCTTTTTTGTATTGCGCAATATCTATCTTAGTGAGATTCAGCTCTTTCTTTAGATATTCTTTCACTTCTTCTTTTCCGCCAATCTCATCAATTAAGCCAAGTTCTTTTGCTTCATAGCCAAGATATATCTGCCCTGTAGCAAGATTTTCAACATAATCATAGCTCAGATTCCTGTTTTCTGCTATTTCTTCAATAAAGAAATGCCTCATTTTATCTATCAGATTCTGGAATATCTCTCTTTCATCTGATGTCATGTCCTTATAAGGCGAGCCCATATCTTTATACTTCCCTGATACAAGCCTTTCGTATGTCACATTGTATTTCTCAAGAAGACCTGAGAACTGGAGGTATGAGCCTATCACTCCAATTGAACCAGTAGCAGACATCCTATGCACAAATATCCTGTCAGTTGACGCTGCAATCCAGTATGCTCCGCTTGCGCCTGCGCTCCTTATCCAGGCAGCAGTTGTCTTATTTGATCTTTTTATAGCCAGAGCTATCTCGTCAGTAGGGACAACCATGCCCCCTGGTGAATCAATCTCAAAAATAATGCCTTTTATCGCAGTGTCTTTATCTGCCTTTTCAATCATCTTTACAATCTCTGTGGATGATGCAGCAGCGCTTGATATAAATCCTGAAGCAGGGTCAGATATAATTATGCCTTTTATAGGGATCATAGCTATATTCCCTGAGGGATAGCTTATGCCGTCATCTACAAATAAAGAGACTATGCCTGCAAATATCATGCTTAAGAATCCAAATGTTATAAGAAGGACTATGAGAAATCCCCAGCCATATTTTTGCTTTATCTGCGATTGTGTCTTTTTCATTTTTTCACCTTCATTCTAGTCTTATTACTTTTGTTCTTGATATGATATCACTCAGTCTGCGCTGAGTTTTTGTGAACATCATGAATCCTGGATCGATAATCCATAATACTATAAAAGGAAAGAACGGAAATATAGCCAGATTCCTTAATATTACCTGGCTCAATGAAAGCCTTTCAGTCTCAGATATTACATATAAGCCCATCACTTTTTTCCCAATGCTCTGGCCGGTGATATACTCACTAAAAGTAAAATATAAGAAAATCATTATAGCTATAAAAAAACTAATAGCATATACTGCAGGAGGCGACTGGCTTGCGCTAAGCATAGAATATGCCTTGCTGAATGATCCTGTTGGAATCAGCAGTCTCAACAGCTCTCTGAAAGGTGATATTATAATAAACTGAATCACTAAGAGGTCAATGAAAAATGCTATTGCCCTTCTCACAAATTCGCTATTGATAACACTAGTTCTCTGCTTTGGAAGATTAAGATTTAAGTCAGTATCATCCATATTTTACACATTTAGATTAACAGTATAAAAATGTTATGTTATTGGTCTTTCTTAGAATCAGAATTCATCTATTTCTTCAAGCTGCTTAACCATGCCTCTTTTTCTGAGAGCGATTGCCTGGGTCCTGGTATATTTATAGATTACATCCCCTTTTTCATCACCTGAAAATTCCCATGGCTCTATAATTAAGATATCTCCTTCTCTGACCCATAAGCCCCTTTTCAATCTGCCAGGTATCCTGCAGATTCTAGTCTTTCCGTCGAGGCACCTCACTTTCTGCCTGCTTCCGCCAAGTCTCTGCTCAAGTATTCCCAGTGTCTCTCTACCCCTTGGTGTTCTCAGTCTTATGACTTGTTCTTCCTGATCGCCAGGTTTGAATGGCTTCTTCTTTCCTTTGAATTTAGGTACTGGTTTCTTCATCTAATTAAACATTAACCGAGAAGCCTTTATAATTGTTTGGATTAAAATGAGTTTTTTAGAAATAATTATATATCAGATGTTAATCTTAAGAGTATATGGAGGCAAAACCTAAAATAGCCTGGATTGAAGATGATTATCTCCTATTAGAGGAGAATTTATATTTTTTATCAAAAGTATTTAATGTTGATACGTTTAGAGGGGGGGATAGCAGGTATATAGATTTGTCATACGCAAAACAGAAGGTTATTACAGAAAAATATGATGGTATTATTCTTGATGATATGCTTCTGAGACAAGAAGTATACCCTTTTGATAATAGAGATGTGGGAGGACATTTACTGGAAGATATTAGATCTAATATTCCTAACAGAAAAACTCCGTTATTAATGTATACTACAGAAAGAGATTCTGATATCATTGAAACATATATGAACAATGGCGCTGATTGTGTTTTGCCTAAGAGTTCTCATTTATTATTCTTAGATTTAAGAAATTCTGAGTCTTTTAGTTTGCATGAGAGACCAGATTACACAAGTTTTAAAAATATGATCTTGTCAGCATATTCTTTTGATTAAGTCAATAGCTATAAATAATAGCTACAGATAATCGTAAGGAAGATGAAATTAGTAAAGTCAAAACTTGTCCAGTAAACTTTTGAAAAACTATTTAAACATCCACCCACTCCAAAAATATGAAATGATTCTTAAATCCATAACACTAAAGAATATCCGCTCTTATGTAGATGAAACAATCAAATTTCCAGATAGTTCGCTTCTGCTCAGCGGAGATATAGGCGCAGGCAAGTCAACTATTCTTATTGCGATTGAATTCTGCTTGTTTGGATTCAGGCCAAAAGAGCTGGATGGGGCAACACTCCTTAGACATGGGGAAAAAGAAGGCTCTGTCACTCTCACAGTTGATATTGATGAAAAAGAGAGAGTCATAAAGCGGACACTGAAAAAAGGAAGCAAATCAATCAGCCAAGCATCAGGATATATAATTTCTGATGGAAAAAAAAAAGAACTCACACCTGTTGAGTTGAAAGCCGAAATTCTGGATATTCTTGGTTATCCAAAGAACATTCTTACCAAATCAAAAGACCTTATCTATAGATATACAGTCTATACGCCACAGGAAGACATGAAAAGCATAATAATTGAAAATCCTGAAAACAGGCTGGATGTCCTCAGAAAAGTTTTCAATATAGATAAGTACAGGCAGATTAGAGAAAATGCTTCAGTATACATCCGCACATTAAAAGAACGATCAAAAGTGCTGGAAGGAAAAAGCATGGGAATTGAAGAAAGAAAAACAGAAATGGATAAGATTCTTGAATCTATAAAGGATTATGATCACAATATCAATACAAAGAAAACTGAACATGAAATGCTGAAAACAAAGCTTATCCTGAAACAGGAAGAGCTTGCAAAATTTGAAGATAAGCTTAAAGAAATGAGAGAACTCAAGAAGAACCTTGAACTTCTTGATCTCAGGCTTAAGATTAAGATTGAAGAGAAGCAAAGAGACTCTGCAGATATCTTAAGAGTTGAAAAGCAGATAGAAGATATGAGGAAAGATAGCAAAGAGATTGAAGCAGGCAGGGAAGAATCAATAAAAGAAGAGATGAGATCAAAAGAAAATAATCTCAAACTGCTTGAGATAAAGATAAGAGAGATGAATCAAAAGATAACAGAATTCAGATTAATCAAAAATAATGCAGCAGAGATAAAATCTAAGATAGGATCACTTGACAAATGCCCTACATGCGAACAACAGGTAACAGAAGGATATAAAGGAGCAATAATTGCAAGAGAAGATATGAAGATAAGCACCTGCGAAAATGATCAAGAATTGTATTCAAAGCAATTAGCAGCAAGTGAGAAAGAACTGGCAGTTACAAGAGCCCAGATTGAGATGCTGCGCAAAGAAACTGCAATGCTGGAGATTAATAGGCTTAAGATTAATAACATGAAAGAGAAAATTAGCTATAGAGAAGAGCTTGAGAAAAAACAAGCAGTTATAAAGTCAGAGATCGGAGAGATAAATCAGAAGAAGATGATAATCCAGCAAGATCTGGCTATATTTTCCGGAATTGAAGAGCTGCATACTGGAATAAAAAAAGAGCTTGATGAAATATCCCTTTTGGAAAGGAGGATGGCTCTTGATATAAACTCCATAGAAAAAGAAAAACAAGGGCAACAAATGATGGCAGCATCTTTAGAGAAAGAAATAAGCCAGAAGATGCAGTCCCTCAGGAATCTAAGAACTACGCAGGAGACGATTCAATGGCTTGACCAGTATTTCATTAATCTTATTGCAATAATAGAAAAGCATGTGCTGTTCTCAATCCATAGCAAGTTTGATAATCATGTCAGGGAATGGTTCAATATCCTTGTTGAAGACGAGAACCTTCAGGTAAGACTTGATGAGCAGTTCACCCCAATTGTTACTCAGAATGGTTATGATGCTTATATAGAAAATCTTTCTGGAGGAGAAAAAGCTTCAATTTCACTTTCTTACAGGCTTGCACTTAATAAGGTAATCCATGACCTTATACCAGATATAAAGACAGGCAATCTTATAATTCTTGATGAGCCTACAGACGGCTTTTCCTCAAACCAGCTTGATAATGTCAGGAATATAATAGACCAGTTAGGCAACAAGCAATTGATTATTGTATCACATGAATCAAAGATAGAAACATTTGTGGATAATGTGATTACAATAGGCAAGGATGGCAATACCTCACGTGTGTTTGAATGAAAACTGACGGGAAAGACAAGAAATCCATTACCTAAACATGTCCCTCATAAAAAGATAAGAATCAAAGTAAAAATAAAAAATAATTAGAGAAGATTTATTCTTCTTTTCTTTCTTCTGTTTCTTCAGCAGGTGCTTCTGTTTCTTCAGTTGCATCTTCCTCTACTTCAGCTTCAGGTTCTTCTTCAGCAGGTGCTTCTGTTTCTTCAGCAGCATCTTCTTCTACTTCAGCTTCAGGTTCTTCTTCAGCAGGTGCTTCTGTTTCTTCGGTTGCATCTTCTTCTACTTCAGCTTCAGGTTCTTCTTCAGCAG
>JAYEPB010000016.1:0-6092 GCA_034723595.1 Nanobdellota archaeon | reverse complement strand
TCTTCCTGAAGAGGGGCTCCTACTGCTGCGCTAAGTTCAGCCTGCTTTATTGCATCAAATACCTGCTGAGAAGTATAGCCATCGCGCTGTAAAGCCTGAATTATCTGATTATTTGCATATCCTCTGGCCTGCATTGCCTTGATTTGATCAACAGGCAGACTGGATGCATCTGGAGCTTCTGCAGGAACCTGTGAAAGGGGTTTTTTCTTTTTTTCAAATAAAGCCATTTGTCGTTTCACCTATATTCTTTTTTTACTTTTGTCTCATTTCATTGATTTTCTCGAGAACAACCTTTTCTACTTCGTTTCTTGTCACAAAATTAAGAGGTTCCCATAAGTCAACATATTTTTTTATGATGTCAACATCGTTCCTGCTTGCAAACTTTTTCATCTCTGAAATTATCTGCTGCATGACTGAACGAATGTCTTCTATATCCATCCTTAACTCTTTGATATCTGAATCAAGATCTCTGATGTTGCCAGCAATTTTCTTATTATGCATAAGCATGTTCTGGTCTGTAACCTGGCCTTTCCGCCTGAGATTGTATATCCTTTCCTCAATCACCCTCAGCCTGCCGGAAAGCGCTGCTACTTCTGCAGGAGTGACTGAAGGAATCGGAGCAGCCTTAGGCTTAGAAGATTTTATTACAAAAAGCCCTCCTTTTTTCTCTTCTTTTGGAGCAGGTTTAGCTCCAAACATGCCTGGTGGCGGTTCTACCATTTTTATTGTACCAATTATCCTCTATATTCTCAGGGATATTATATAGTATAAAGCAGCATGCTTATTAATATTGTGTAATTCTTATTTAGTGATAAACAGTTAAAAGAAACTTACTTGTTTTTACTCAATTCTTTTTCTAATTTCTTTATCTTCTTTTTTTGATTTTCCCTTCTGCTTTCTTGTAGTCGGTGATGTCTTTAGCAATTGCAGTCATACCAATTGGCTTACCCTAATCGTTTTTCAATATGGCTGATACCATTAAAGTAGGAAAAGGTTTTCTGTCCTTGGTTATATGCCAAACTTCCCCTCTGCAAGTGCCATGCTTCCTGACTTTTTTGTTAAATGGTATGACTTCGTTCTCTAGTTGTTCTTTATTATGGAAAATAGCAAGGTTCTTGTCAAGAATTTTCTTAGTATTACTATAGCCGTGCATTTTGCACCTTTTTATTATTAATCAGGATAATGATAATAAATTTTAATAGTATATATATATCGATACATCTTAGCAAAAATTTATATACTTCCACTCATAATGCTATTATAGGAATGATAAAGATATATCAAGCTATCAAAAACAGGCGTTCTGTAAGAGAATATGAAAAATAAGCAAGGGAGAGATTAGCATGATAGACAAAAGCAATATGTATAAAGTGATTGAGAAATTTCCAATGCAGATTAAAGAAGGATATAAGCTTGGGGAGAATATCGAGTTTCATGACACTATTCAAAATATTGTTATCGCTGGAATGGGGGGCAGTGCTTTGCCAGGAGAGATTCTTAAGGGTTATCTTGACATAGAGGTACCTATCAATATAGTCAGGAATTACAACCTTCCAAAATTTGTCACAACAAAGAGCCTTCTTGTCGTGATAAGCTATTCAGGAAATACTGAAGAAACAATCAATTGCCTGCGCCAAGGATTAAGGATAGGATGCCCTCTTTTGGTGATGGCTTCAGGAGGGAAAATTAAAGAGATTGCAGAAAAGCAGGAAGTTGAATTCATAAAAATCCATAGAGGAATAGAGCCAAGATGCTCATACGGCTACATATTTTTCGCATTGCTAAGAGTACTTGAAAACAGCGGTCTTATAGAAACACAGAAAAGCCATGTGGAAAAGACAATTAAATTTCTTTCAAGCGATGCATATAAGGATTATGCAAAGAAAGTTGTCGCTAAGCTTGGGAAAAAGATACCAATCACATATAGTTCTGAGAGGAACAAGGCAATAGCATACAAGTGGAAGATAAGCTTCAATGAAAATGCAAAAATCCATGCATTCAATAATTTCTTTCCTGAGTTGGATCATAATGAAATTGAAGGATATACACATATGTTTGCTGATTTCGCAACAATCATTATCAGGGATGATGAAGACCATCCAAGAATCAGGAAACGGATGGATGTCACAAAGGGGATAATCAAAGAAAATGACTGCAATGTTATTGAAATTGCTATAAACGGAAGTTCAAGGATGGCAAAAATATTCTCTGCGATTTATATAGGAGACTGGACATCATATTTCCTTGCATTGCAATATGATACTGACCCCACGCCAGTTGAGATTATAGAAAGGCTGAAAAAAGAAATGGAGTGAAAAATGGATAGTTTCCTGCTAGTTATGTTGAGCATTATCGGACTGCTTGCGATTTATTGGGCGCTTTTTGGGCAGTGGAAATACAATAAGATGATTAGAGAAGCTGAAGAAGAATCTAGAAAAAAACAGGAAAAAGTCAAAGAAAATGAAGTTGAACCAGATAAAAGGAGTGCTTGAGAAATATGGAATATGCTATTGCTCTGGATATCGGCGGAACCAAGATTAAAGGAGTGCTGTTCAACAAAAGGTTTAAGAAGATAAAAGAAGAAAAAGTATATTTCAGGAAAAAGATATCAGAATCAGTAGTGCAGATGACAAAGAAAGAAGTTCTTGGATTGATATGCAGTGTAATCTCAAAGCTGAATAAAGGAAAAGATATTGAGGGAATAGGAATAAGCATTCCAGATGTCATAACCAAAGAAGGCTCTATTGCAGGCTCTTCAAAAATAGAGGCATTAAGCGGATTTTCGCTTGCTAAATATCTTAGAAAAAAGTTCAGGTGCAAGGTAATAGCAGCAAATGATGCCGACTGTTTTGCATTGGCAGAACAGAGGTTGGGGGCAGGAAGGGGCTGCAAGAATATTGTGGGTGTTGTTTATGGGACAGGCATAGGAGCAGGGATTATAATTGAAGGAAAGATTTATGCTGGCTCAACAGGGAGCTCTGGTGAGTTCGGTCACAATGTGGTTGATCCAAGTGGGCTAAGAGAAAGAATCGGATTGCGCGGTACAGTAGAGTCATTTGCAGCAGGACCAAATCTTGTAAAGGACTATATAAATGCTGGAGGAAAAATCAAAGATCCAGATCCTATAAAGATATTTTATTCAAAAGAGCGCAAGGCAAAACAAGTCATGGATGAGTCATTGGAAATGTTTTCAGTAGGCTTAGCATCACTTATGAATATATTAAACCCAGAGATAATTGTAATTGGAGGGGGGCTCAGCAATCTTCCAGTCTATAGGCAGCTTAACAGATGGACAAAGATATATACAGTTGATGGATTGAGAAAGCATGTCAAGATAGTGAAGAATAAGCTTGGAGATTCTGCAGGAGTTTATGGAGCAGCTGCTTTGGTGTTCTCATAAAAAAATTATTGGAGGAAACTTTTTTGAGTGGTATCGAGAGTGGTGAGTTCTGATGATGTGGTAAGAAGGTGAATGGAGAATATCTGTTATGGTGATGTAGTGGGAATGTGAAGGGAAATGGGGGTTTTGTATCTAATGAAAAAAGATAGATTTTTATATATGCACTAATATATTCAATATATGATTCCAAAAATAATGTTAATAGGCATGAGTGAAAGGCACAACAATGCAGCTAGGGTTCAGGAGATTCTTACAAAGCATGGCTGCATAATAAAGGTGAGGCTTGGTCTTCATGAGACTGAGAAACTATGTTCTCCTTGCGGATTGATTATTCTTCAGCTTGCAGACGAGCCATCAGAGATTAAGAAGCTTGAGAAAGATTTGAAAGCTATCAAAGAGATTGATGTCAAGGTTGTGCAGATGAAATGCCAGATGTGATTTAAATCTAATAATAAAAATTTTCCGTATTCAGGGCAGTCTAATCTGCTTAACTCATCATACTCAGTTTTTAGGTTTGTTCTTTGCTGGTATCTGAAGATGTATCTTTATGTCAAGATTATTCTTTAAATATAGTCCCAGAGTTTCAGACATATTCCTTATATAATTAAGAATTATTTCTTTCTTGCCTTAACTATTACTTTATTTCTGAATTATGACTCATCCAGTATGTAGTGCCAGAGGACAACATCCACCTGATTTCATTGCTTCGCTTCTTACATCAGTAACAGCCCCAATATCACAAAACGTAGCACACCAATCTTCACCACAACCTGTTGGAGTGGAAGAATGACATAAAGTGTAATAACTATCTTTATTAAAAGAACCATCACAATTATATGCTTTCATACAGCATTCATGTAGATAATGAGGAGCATAAGGATTGGTATTTCCCAAACAATCCTGTCCTGTAGGACCAATTAATATACATTCTGTTATTACATAAATTGCAAGAGAACTACTATATTGATTCACTGCTATATCCCTAGTATCGCAAACTATTCCTCCCACACTCAAACTTATCGAAGGATTACTATCACAGTTAGCATTTGTACTTGGTGCAGTATAATCTACACTAAGACCTGTTGCTGATGATAAACTTCCACCACCAGAAGTAATTTCCCAATTATAATCAGTACCATTAACTGCACCCTCAACTGTAAGCGTTTGTTCTTCATTCACAGCCATCTGCTGAGTTGTATAGCCAATAGAAACATTTCCGCAACTGATGCATTGTCCAGCAGTAGAAATAACATATCCTGTAACATTCTGTCCCAGACTATCAATAACAGTAATTGCTGCACTTCCGCAAGCAGAACCACTTGCATTTAATCTATTTGTCACTGCACTACCAATTTCAGTATCTAAACTAAACCCTGTACCTGACACAGTCCAATTGAATGGAGGACAGCCATTATCTACTGCCAGATTAACAGAGCTGCCTGGAGCGATTTCTTCAGGATTAGCTTCACTCCAATTAAATGCTTCTGATATCTGGCATCCACCACTGGTACCTAAATAAAATTTACTTGGAGTTTTCAGAATATGATATGACTGCCCCTGAGTCCAGCTGATAGGTGGTGAAGAAGTTATAGTCGCACCATCATATGTTTCTTTTATGATTCCATCAGTATCTATAAATATTTCAGTAAGACCATCATTAAGAAGAACAACAGGAGCAGTTTGGCCTGAGCCAGGACCATAATCCTGATTAGGTGTGATCCAAAACCCAAACGATGAATCAGGCAAGACTCCTTCCAGATTATTTACATCTATATAACCATCTTCACCATTAAATGCGAAGCTCTGCCCTATCTGGCCTGGCTGGCTTGATGTTACACCACCATAAGTGGAGGCATAATTATCCCCAGTTATATCATACACTATGTTATTGTTAAAATGGTCAAATGTCCAATAACCTAATTGATTAGGGAAACATTGTTCAAGAGCATAATCTAAGACAAAGAAGTGAGTCTGATAATCATCAGTGATGTCAGTTAAATTTGAAATATTCTGGCATTTGATATAATAATCATAACTTTGAGCATCCTGCAATCCAGAGATTGTAGAATTATGAGATAGTTCACCAGTATTAGTAAATGAGGTCATGGATGAAAAATCCTGACCAGAAGAAGGCCAATACTTACAATTTGCATTAATATCTGTCTCAACAGCTAAAGTTGCGCTTGTTGTGCCAGAAGGCAATACAGAATTATTTGAGGGAGTTGGATTTGAAATAAGCAAATCTGCAGAGACATAAGCTAACAATACAGCAGCCACAAACAAGATTAAGATTATTATCTTTTTCATGTTCTCCTCCTGATTATAATCAGTCCAGCCAATACTGCTATTAGCCCCAACCCTAATGTCAAAACACTGAACTCAGGTATTACCGCAGTTGAACCTACTTGCACATCATCAGTTGCATTCAGGGTGTTCCAGCCGCCAGTTGCATTGCTGCAGGTGACATTCCATGAATGGAGCGCTTCTGCTGAGAATCCATTTGGTTTTGTATAATTGTAATTAGCGCCGTTGTCAGTCATTGCAAAGGTTGTGCCAGGATTGTCATCAAACTCAATATAGCAGTCTGCGCCGCCGATATGATCTCCTGAAGTGTAGTGGGTATAATTTGCATAAAATGTTATGTTCGTATTGATTGCAACATCACTTCCTTCATATTCATCATATATATCCA
>JAYEPB010000015.1:0-21776 GCA_034723595.1 Nanobdellota archaeon | reverse complement strand
CGAGGCAATGAAATATAGCTTTTTTTAAGATTAGCTTGGAATGATGCGAAATTACCTGCCTGCAATTGCTTTTCAATCTGTTCTTTATCGAGTTTTCCCTTAAATGCCAGATAAATGTATTGATGATCTTTTGCATATTTCATTTGCTGTTCTTCTTCAATTACTTTTTTAAGACCAAGAAATAATGTTCTGCCCACACTAAATCTCAATTCATGTTTCTTTTTCCTTTTTGCATTTTGTAATTTTCTGGCTTCTTTGTTGAGTTTACCAGTTATTGTACTGCCATAAATAAAATCAAAAACAGACCTTGCTTTTCCTGCGTAAGCATTATTCCAATCGAAATTTTGCAGATTGTTGAATTCTGCAATAATATTTTCAGATTCAAGGCTCTTCAGAGGCATACGATAAAGCAGGTCTGGTTCTATGGTATGCAAGCCTTTGCTTTTCTTGCTATTTTTCTTATCTTCTACATTTTTATTAGCAGCTTCTATTATTGAGTTGAATATATATGATCCAGCAATGTCAAAATCTGTGGCAGCTATGATTTTTTCTAAATATATATCTGCACCATCAGGGGCTTTTCTTTTTGAGATGATACTGTTAAAAAGCATTGTCCTTGCCATGTGGGACTTTAAATCTTTGGGGTCATATGCTTGTTTATTTGGCATATATCTCAGCAATCGTTGGAAATCAGCCCAATCTTTTGCAGATGTGACGGCTTGTTCAAGATCCTCATTTCCAGGGAATTTTCTGTTGAATCCATAAGGTGTCCCATAAGTGTCTGCAATGATTATTTGGGAATTATCCCTATCAAACATATAATAGATTATGTCTTCTGTTATGGCAAAATCTTTCAAGCTATATTTTTTATATCTTTTGCCATCTTGTGTAAGTTCAAATCCATTTTTATTTTGCTTTATCTTCTTTTCATGAATCAGTGTTTGGCATGCTTGTAAAATGACATTTTCTAGAGGGTTTTTACTTTTATCAATTTTTTCTTTTTGTGGATATTCTCCTTCTTCAATCTCTTTGTAAAAGTAAGATAGATTAGCATTCCCCCCTGATTCTGAGATTAAATCAAGGATTATGGATCTAAAGTCAGATGTAAGATTCTCATTGATATATTTGAATTTCTTGCGTACGCTCCTTGCGCTATGTGTACCCAGCTTATCTAAGTGCTGGGCAATAAATTCACAGCTTTTGCAATTTTCACCGCAAAAATAGAAATAATCTTTTTCTTTAAGTCCCTTGTTCAAAATTTTGCATCCTATATTTCTCCCATTTGACTGTTTAATCTTTGTCTTTTCATAATTTGTTCTTAAGGAAATAATATCACAGTGTTCTGCTTCAGAATGTCCTCTTTCGCCAAAAGTTCCAGCTGGAGCCAGAGCTTTTGCAATCTGTTTAGAAATATTCTTTTTTTCAGTAATGATTAAAGTAGTCTTTTTCATTTTTTGCCTGAACCCCTATAGAATTTCTTAATTTTAGATGACATTTTATCAAGAGAAATAAAATCATTAAGGGTGCAGAACCCACTTTTTGAAATATATTTCTTTAGTTCTTGCTCTCCAATAGCATCATGACCTGAAAAGACTATATTCTCCTTGATTTGAGATAAAGGTTTTTGCAATAGCTTTAGATTTTCCTTTGCATTGTAAAGGCTGAGATATTCATATCTGTCACTTGAATAATCTCCATCTTTTACATTTTTGATTCCCATAAGCATTTCATCTGCGCATATTATAACAGCCCTGTCACTTTTGCTTCTATGAGCTCTTCCAATAGATTGAGCCAATTTCCTGAATGCATCTTGTTTATATGCAAGGTCTTCACCCAATTGTCTGTCTCCTTTTAACATATAAAAATAATCTTTTTTTACCAGATTTATTCTCTGTTCAGCTGCTGAACTTGGATAAGGCAAACCAACTGTAACAACCATCTCCATCTTATCTCCATTATAATCAATGCCTTCTGCTAATTTTCCTCCTGCTACACCTAAAAGCATGGTAGTGATGTCTTTCTTACTTCCCATGTCCATAAATGCTTTGATGACATTTTCTGCATTATGATTATTCAAGTTTTGATTTTCATAACCAAGTATCTGACAGATATCTTTATAATCATCACAAATTTCTGGTTCATCTTTGTCTGGTTTGCCATTCTTAGCTATATAAGTGAGAAGCTTTGCATTATATCTTGGCTTGATGTTGTTCAATAATCCATGAATCTCTTCTACAGCCCGATTAGAACTGCAAAATATACCTATATTTTTGCCTCTTGCTGAATCAATCGCATGCTCAAATAGGTCTTCAAGAACCTTGTTCTCGTTCTTTCCAAAACATTTATTTGTCTCTTTTAATTCTTCCTTAGCAGATGAGTTGATGCCGCCAACCATAAAGACTTCATAATTCTTATCATCAAATACTGGATCAATTCTAGCCATAAGAACATCTTCTAGCCCCAGAACCAGAGCTATATCTTTTTGAGGAGATATTGTTGCGCTTGTAAATATTCTTGAATGAAATCCTTTAGTAGCTCTGTCAGAGGAATATTTTGGGTGGAGGTTATGGAAACTCATCATTCCCTTATTATCAGATTTAAGAATGAAACTATAGGGATTATCAATAATCTCTTTTAATGAACTGGAAATTTGGAGATAAGAATGAATAGAAGGCAGTAGTTTGATTTTTAACATTTTATTAGAAATATCTTTGGAATCTCCATCTTGGATATCTTCTTTGTATTTAATCATAATTTTATACAGATTAATAAGATTATCATAAAATTTTCCGCTCAATTTTTGAGCAAAATCATTCATTTCTCCTTCTGCAATCATATGTGCAGTGATTTTATTATCTTTTTTATCAACCTATTCGCTAATAATATTTTTATCGCTTTTAATCTTATTTGCAGCAGAATAAATTTCATTATGCAATGTTATGAGATAAGGAAAAACATCTCTGATTTCCAAATTAGAAATTTCAAGTGAATTTCTTGTGTCACTAAGATCTTTTGCTAATCTTTTAAGCATATTATTGATATAAAAAGTATTAGTTTGGCGATTTTCTCCAGATACTGGTTTATCATCTTCATCTGTATAATATTCTAATCCTATTCTTAAAAATGCATTATTACCTGCATCTGTAACAAAATTATGGGCTTCATCAATAATGAGAGCAGTATTTTCTTTATCTGGGAAGTATTTGTCCATCCATGCACTATCATATAAATAAGAATGCGGCATAACTACAATTCTTGCATCTTTTGCTTTGTCTTGATAAATCTGCATTGGACACATCTTAATTTTTTTTGCTGTTTTTAATTCTGAATATCCAATAATTTGGGGAAATTCTGGAGACTTGTTTAATCTTTTGATTTGTTGTGTTGATGGAGGATCAAATCTTTCCAACCGATGTTCACATAATTGGCAATCTTCATCTTGTTTCACTTCTTTTTTGTATTTCCTACTAACATTTTCTTGGCTTCTTTTAATCAAACTATTTTCTTCAAAACAGTGGGCAATCTCTTCTCTAACTCTCTTAGTACCCAAGAATAAGGTAGCATCTAATGAATCTCCCTGTTGATTTTCATTGACTATTGGAAGAACCTCCCTTAAATCTTCAATCACAGAATGTACTTGTGCGGCTGTTCTCGTCGTGTATATGACCCTTCTCTTTTTATCTTTCTTAAGGAAAGGAAGTATTGAACAAATAAGCGCTCTTGTTTTACCAAGTCCTGTGGGACCTTCAATAATTACATCTCTCTTAGTAGTTATCCCTTCATAACACATTAAGGCATATTGTATCTGCTCTGGTCTAAATTCATTTTTTTTCTTTGAGTTTTTCTTATCAAATGAAAATACCTGAGGATAAATATCCAAGAGGTCATCTAGGCTAATCTTATCAGTATTGGGAGGCAGGGGATTCTTATGATTATTGTGTAAAACCTCAATATCTGGCAGCTTAATTTCGGATAAATTTTGTTTGTATAAATATTTGAATGAGTCTAAATATATTTTCAAATCATATTCTCTAAACAGATCTTTCATCGTCTCGCTTTTGAGTCTTGTATAGCATTCATCAATCAGTTCTTTAAGTTGATATTTTCTCTTTCCATCAAGATTAGAATCAAAAATACCTGACTTTAATTTATGAGTTTTATCCCAACAAGTCTTTCTTTCTTGAGGTCTTCCTGAATCTAGTTCATTTTTCCAAGCTTGGATTTTATGATGATAAGCTTGGTAATCTTCTTCAACAGTCTTAAAATGCAAATCTTTAAACTTATCCAATAAACTAAATCCATTACTTGTCATATCCCAAAGTTTCTGTCTTTGTTCTGGGCAAAGATTTATTTTCCTTGATTTTGTTGAGATTGACCTTAATTGGGTTCTTATATCTTTATAATCCTTCCAGGATATTGTTTGAATTTTTTCAATTATAGCTTGGATATCATTTGAAATCTTGTTATATTCTAATGTCTTTTTAGTATTACCTAAAGTTTTGTTAATTTCATCTATTAAAATCTCTAAATCATTTTTGGGCTTGCCATATTGTAAGTATGGTTCCCCAGATTTTTGGCTTATAAATTCAAATAGGCTCATAATTAACTGTTAATCACAAGTGAGTTATAAACATTGCTACTATCTAGTGGCAAAATCAGAGTAATTTTCGGAAATCTTCCGGCAAGGCTAAAATGAGTTTAACAAAGAATCATTCAATTTAATTTTATTCTTTCCAATTGATCTTTATTAATTTCTTCTAATTTCTCTATCAGCCTTATCATTCTTGAGAATACACCCCTTATATGGTAAAGTTTATTTCTCTTAGAAAGATCTTCCTGCAGTACTGAACATAATCTATTTGCAACCTGAATTAAATTATGTTTTTCTTTTATAATATTATCATCCCAAACAATTGTTTTATAAAATGGTGCTTTTTCAGTTGTGCCAACAGAGAATTTAAGAGAATTAAAAAACTTCAAATCATCAATCTCCTTGTTTTCCAGAATATCCAAGGCAGAAATCATATCCTTAAGATCTTTACAGGCATATTTTTCCACAGATTCATAAATCTTTTTCTCTTTATCAGAAAGTTTGTTATAATTTTCCTTCCCACTATCATCATGAGTTAATTTTCTAAATTGAAGTCTGAAGTCTCTGAGCTGCGCTTTTGTTTTTTTTATCAATTTTAACTGCTTTTTCTCTATCTTCTCTTTCTCATTAATGAGCTTTTTTTCTTTTTTTCTTGATGTTTCTATCTTTTTATCTGCTGTTTTTTTATCTGCCTTTTTT
The DNA here is from genome assembly GCA_034723595.1 of Nanobdellota archaeon. GTDB lineage: Archaea > Nanobdellota > Nanobdellia > Woesearchaeales > JAGLGH01 > JAGLGH01. The sequence goes on along the minus strand of JAYEPB010000015.1, from coordinate 16,486 downwards.
TGGACTGTCTGGGTTTTTGTCTTTTTTGCTTCTGTAATTCTTTCGGTTGCTATTTTCTCTTCAGATGTTTGAGGGGTTTGCGCTTCTGTGGTTCTTGTCTGCGCAGTTTCTGTTCCTGCCTGCCTTGTTTTTACTTCCTGAGTTGCAACTTCTGTCTCTCTTTTTGGTTCTGCTTCTCTCTTTGCTTCTGCCTCTTTCTGCCTTCTTTCTGCTTCCTGCCTTTCAGCTTCTGCAATAGCCTTTCTTTTCTTTTGTTCTGCCTGAACTTTCTTTTCAAGGTATTCCCTGCTGTCCCTTATTCCCATATCCTCATCTGCTCCTGATTCATTTCCTCTTATAAATCCAAACATATCTCTTACAGCTATGAACACCGCAAGGATTACTGCAATAGAAAGTAGAGCTTCCAGAAATGGGACTTTTTGAATTATCCAACTGTAAAAGCCTGGCACTATTGCAGTTATTGAAAAGAAGATAAGGAGGAATGCAAATGCTCCTGCTCCAGGAGCACTATCGCCCATGTCTTTAAGTAGTTTAAAGAACATCATGCCAAGCACAACCAGAAATAATAATCCTGCTAAAGGCGCCAAATCACCAATGCTAAAACCCCATCTCCTTCCAAAGAATGACATCCCTATTGTAAGGGCAATACCCACTATGATAGAAATTGGCTTTTGCGTCTTTGCATCAAATCTGCTTGCTAACGTAAAGCGCGTAATTGATATGAAGAAAATCAGATAAAGGACAAAATCTATGAATTGTGAAGCGCTCTGATATGTTCCTGCTATGTCCAATCCAAAGAAGGGTTCCAATAACTTATTCAATAAACTGGATACATCTGCCATATATCAGTATATTTTAAGAAATTTTATAAAAATGTTTTGGAAAAACCTAAGCTAATCTTTTTTAACGCTTCACCATTATTTCTCTTCCTTTTTATTTTTTCCAATACTTTGCAGTTTCTTGTTTTCCATTGCAAATCAATTTAGACATTCAATACTCTGGCTGAGCATCAATAAATACAACCTCAACTCCAAACTTTTCTTTAAGCAATGGCATCAATGCTTTAACACCAACTGTTTCAGTTTCATAATGACCTGCCATGATTACATTCATCCTGCTTTCTTTTGCTTCTTGGTATGTTTGATGGGGAGCTTCACCAGTAAGGAAGCAATCAAGATCTTTCTGCACTGCTTCATTCAATGCAAGACTTCCACCTCCACTTACAATTCCAATTGTTTTTATCTTTTCTTTTCCAAATTTAAATGTTAAGCATTTTGCGTTTAATTTATCTTCGAGAATCTGTTTGAGTTCTTCAAGCGTAAGTTCATTATTGAAGCAGCCCATTTTTCCGATTGTTGCTCCATGATATTTTCCAAAGTATTCTATATTATTTAATCCAAGCATTTTTGCAAGCTGAATGTTATTGCCATATCTATCGTGCATATCCAAGGGAAGATGGGATGCATAAAGTGATACATCATTCTTTATCAATAGCTTAAGCCTATTGTAATTTATGCCTGTTATGTACTTAAGTGAATCTGCCCAGCTCATTCCGTGATGGACTATGATCATGTCTGCGCTTGCTTCAATTGCTTTTTCAAATACTTCAACACAAGCATCAACTGCAAATGCTATTTTTCTTACTTCTGTTTTTCCTGCAACCTGCAGTCCGTTGTTTGAAGTGTCTTCCACTTGCGCAGTCTTTAATTCCTCGTCGAGGAAATTAGTTATTTGTTTTATTTCTGCCATTTTGATTTGTATAATATATTCCTTTAAATAGTTTTCTAAAAATTTTATTTGGAAATTTTTAGGAGAGTAAATTCTATGAGACATAAAAAAATATTTTTGAACATTTAAAAAAAAACCGCAAAGTTTAAATACTACCGTGGGTAGAATACCAATAATTAGTCTTTAAAGATTAATCAGAGGTGATATAATGGCAGTAAAGAAAAAACCGGTGAGAAAAGTAGCCAAGAAAAAAGTGGTGAAAAAGAAACCAGTAAAGAAAAAAGTAGTGAAGAAGAAAGCAGTAAAAAAAGCAGCTAAGAAACCTGTTAAGAAGGTTGTGAAGAAAAAGGTTGTTAAAAAGAAAGTAGTAAAGAAAAAGGCAGCTAAGAAACCTGTTAAAAAGAAAGTAGTAAAGAAAAAAGTTGTCAAGAAAAAACCTGCTAAAAAACGTAAATAAATTTTTATTTTTCTATTTTCTTATATTTTATTTTTCTCAAAATGAAAATCCAATGGCTAGGACATTCAAGTTTTAAGATTAAAGCAGGTCATAAGATAATATACATTGACCCTTATGCTGGAGAAGATTATACTGAAAAAGCAGATATTGTGCTTGTATCTCATGCACATTATGATCATTCCAGCAGAGAAAAGATAACACAAATCAGAGTTGATGATACAATAGTCCTGACAACAAAAGATAATGTTGCAGCAATAGATGGTGAATCATTTTCTTCAGGAGATACAAGAAAGATAGAAGACATCACAATAACAGCAATCCCTGCATATAATCTTGAAAAAGAATTTCATCCAAAGGAAAATCCAGGACTTGGGTTTATAATCAGATTTGATGGAAAATCTGTGTATCATGCAGCTGACACTGACATGATTCCTGAAATGAAAGATCTTAGACCTACAGTTGCTTTGCTTCCTGTTGGAGGCATATACACAATGAATGCGAAAGAAGCTGCAATCGCTGCTGAGAGGATTATGCCTCATATTGTAATTCCCATGCATTATGGAGCAGGAATTGTAGGGAAAATAGATGATGCAGAACTGTTCAAAGAGCTTGTTGAAATAAACCAGGATATCACAGCCAGGATATTGAAAGAAGGGGAAGAGATAGAGATATAGAAATTTTTAAAATATAAACTAATTCCATTAAGACAAGGGCAGATGAATTCCAGCATAGGGCTTTGAATCTGAATGATAAAACAAAGATAATATTCATTGCTATGTCAAAGCTTCTTTTCTATTTCAGGAGGCGTGCTGTCAAACATGTACTTGAGAAAGGGCATACACCAATATCTCAGTTTGGGATATTTGATTATTTGGTAACAGATTCTGTTGACAGAGATCTTGTGAGGCGCGGAAATAATAATTTGATAAGGATTTCTGATGAGCTTTGGGTATTAGGGTCAATCAGTGACAGGGTCCTTGCAGAGATTAAACTTGTGAAAGAGATAGGAAAACCTATAAGAGATTTTACAGTCGTTGATTCTAAGAATCTCAAGGAGATTTCAAAAGATGAAGTTGAGTTCGAGGATGATTTGGGAAAATTTGCTAATGAGTTATGAATTGCTTAGAATAGAACAATAAAAAATAAAGCGAAAATCCTCTCAAATGCGAATAGCATATGCTGCGGCATTGACATACTTTGCAGTATTCTCGAGATTGAGTTTTGTCTTATCTTCAGTTCTCAATCTGCCTTCAGCATCAATACAAAATGGTTCTTTGAAAGTTTGATAAACTCGCTCCATTGTTTCTTTAACATTAGATCCGCTTAATCCTCCTGCTATTCCTATTCGTGTATTTGGCATTGATTCATGCAGCATACTTACGAGGTCTAAATGTTCATCAGATATTTTTTGACCTTTACCTCCTGAAGGATCTATCAGACAATACTGAACTAATCCTTTATATTCTTTTGCTCTGTCTGCTTCACCCAATGTCTTTTTAGAAAGTTGCAATACAATATCCATATCAGGAAATTCCTTTCTGATTGCTTCAACCTGGTCTATATCAGGCCATGGCATGTTGATTTGAATTCCTTTACAATAATTGTTTTCATAAAGCCCATCAATCCTAAACACCTGCTTTACTTCTTCAGCAAGATTTCTTCTATTCTTGGTAAAGTAATGCACCATAGGAATTATCCCTTGTGGGGTGTATCTTGTTAGACTTCCTAAATCCTGGGCTCTGGGAGATTTTTTGCCTTGCTTAGTTTTGTCAGCTAATCTTTTTGCAGAACACAGAAATCCAAACATTGCTTTATGAGTCTTATGAGCAAGTTCTGCATCATGTCCTAAGAATCCTTTCTGCAGATATTGCTCTGCAACATTCTTCACTTCGTAATCTTCTTTAAATCCAGTTATTCCTACATATGCTTTTGGTCTCATGTTAAATACCTCCTAAAAATAAGAAAGAAAAATCACTTAGTTAAACTTTTAGCTTAAACTATATATATTAGTTAAATTAGTTAAACATTAACGATAAATTTATATATTGATGATTATTACCAAAACATATGCAAAGAAAACTAATTCAATTATCTCCTTCGACTGCTGTTGTATCGCTGCCTGCTTTATGGATTAAAGCAAATGGCTTAAAGAAAGGCACATCATTATCAGTTGATATAAATGAGAATAAGATAATTGTATCAGTACAAACAGCAAACAAACTCAAAGAAATTCTTGTTGACATATCAAAGTATAAAGGCAGACTTATGTGGGTTGCTATTGATACTGCTTATACTGCTGGCTATGATTCTATTATTATCAAAACAAAGGATGTTAAGCAGAGTTCATACATGACAAAAGTTGTGCGATTCTTTCCAGGCATGATGATTATTGATGAGAGAAAAAATCATGTGCAGTTTAAATCAATTGAAGAATCTCCAATAGACATCAATAAAATACTAAAGAGACTATTCAATCTAAACCTTTCATTGCTTGAAGATTCTATTGAGTCTATTAAATCAAAAGAATGGAATGACCTTTCAAGAGTCAAGCATAGGGATTATGTAATCAACAGTTATGTAAGTTATTGTTTCAGATCTATCAATAAATTTGGATACACTCCTTTTTCAAAAATTGGTGTCATGCATAGTTTTTTGAAAATATTTGAGATGTTTTCTGATAAATTATGTTCTTTGTTTGAAATAATTGCAGAACATAAAGCAAAATCAGTTAAATTAAAAACACTTCAGCACATCACAGAAATGCTAAAACAAGTCAGGCACATCCATTTTAAATACTCTGAGGAAGCGATAATCAAAATTGAGATGAATCGACAGGAGCTGATTAAATTCATTGCTAAAATGCCACCATATACTACTCCATTTTTAAAGGATATTGAAAACATATACTTTGCATTGATTGAACTTGAGATGCAGCTGCATTATTAGTCAAAAATTTGCTATGCAAACTTTTGAAAGGTAGTGGAAAATTGCAAAAAATAATTTGATAATAATACTCTAATGCTTTTCTCGAAGTTGTTTCATGATTTCTAAACTTTCACAGTTTATTTAAATACTATCTCTTTTTTTAACTCATAGTTACGGACAAAAATTATGTGTTCATATTCGATAATGCATCATATCATAAGACAAATGTAATAAAAAATCGTTTAGCAAGATATTCTAATATAAAAACAATATATCTGCCGCCATATTGTCCTGAATTAAATCCCATCGAAACTTGTTGGAAAACAACAAGAGTTGATTAATTCTATATTAATAAATGCAAGTAAAATCTATCTTTCGAAAGGATAAAGGTTGTATTTTAATGTCTGAAATATTATTATAAAATCTAAATTTGTTATATACTCGGAAAAATTCTCCCTGATTTCAGATAATACCTCTTGAAACTTTTCTTTGTTAGGAACTTCCATTCCAATTTCATAATCCCATCTTCCAATGGTTTTTATTAGCCAAGAAATATGTTCATTTATTTTACAAAAACTATAAAATTTGTTCTCAATCTCTTTATTAACATTTTTAAAACTTATCAGAACATCATAATTATCAACCCCAAATTTTAATGGATTTATCCAAGTAAAAAAACCATTAATTATTTTATTGTTTTGTAATTTTTTTATTCTCAATGCTACTGTTGAAAGCGGAATCTTTATTTTTTCAGAAATTTCTACTATGTTAATTCTGGCATTCTGAGATAGAATCTTCAAAATTTTTCTATCAATGTCATCCAAATCTACTTTTTCGATTTCTCCCCCGAAATAAGGTAATTCTCCACCAATTCCTTTTTTTCCTATTAAATAATCTTTTGAAAAATGAAATAATGCCACCCTGATTGAAATATCTTTATTTGAAATATAATCTCCATATGTATTCATTATTTGTGAGATAATTGTGTGGAAGTGGAGGATGTCTTTTGCTAGAATTCCAATGATAAAATCATATTTTCCACCCACTTTAGCAAAATAAGTAATATTCTGGTGATTCTTTAGATAAGTGGTAAATTCCTTTTCTTTTTCTTGCGTTAAACCTCTTGTATTCACAAATATTCCAAAATCTGTGAATCCCAATTTTGCGAAATTCACGAAGGTAAGGAAATTATCAATTACGCCTTTTTCGATGAGTTTATTGATCCTATATCTTACTAAATCAGGATTTACCCCTACTTTCTTTCCAATAATTCGATTGGACTGCCTGGCATCTTTTTCTAATTCGTAGAGTATTTTCTTGTCTTTTACATCCAATTTTATTTTTGTTTCCTCCATATTCAGCAATATTACATTTAAAGTATATAAATATTGTGTTTTTACTGAATTCTCAATAAAAAGTTACAAATACTTCTAAAGAATATCACTGTTTAGGAGTGATTAAACTTGGAACAAATAAAAGCCAGCAAAAAAGTGCTTGAAGAAAGTCAAAAGGAAGAATTTCCCTATGTGATTGAGGAATTTGGTTTAGAGATAGTTGTACATAAAGGGGTTTTCTCGCCTAAATACTTTCACGGATGGAAAGTTTTCACAAGAAGTTTTCCAAATGTAGATGGAGAAGAAGTATTAGAAGTTGGATGCGGACATGGTGCTACAAGTATTTATTTAGCTAAACATGGTGCAGAAAAAGTTGTTGCTGTAGATATTAATCCCCTTGCAGTACAGAATACTTTAAAAAACGTACAAAGAAACAATGTACAAAATTTAGATGTAAGATTTAGTGATATCTATTCCACATTAGAAAAAAATGAGAGATTTGACACAATATACTGGAATATGCCTTTCATATTTATGCCAGAGAATTATGAATATACTTCTATGCTAGAGAGAGGATTGTTTGACCCAGGATACAAACTTATAGAAAGATTTCTAAGAGAAGGAAAAGAGTATCTGAAACCAAATGGAAGAATTTTAATAGGCACGGGAAATTTTGGAGATATCCAAGGGTTTCAGTCTATAGCAAAAGACTTTGGATATTCCATCACACTTCTAGCAAAAGAGGATTCTACTGAAATTAATCCTGTAGATTTTCAACTTTATGAATTAAGGAGGAAAAAATGAAAACTAATATAGCAGTATTTGGATCAGACAGTGATCATTGTACTGAAAGAAGTAAAGAGCTCGCTTTTAGAGTTGGTAAAGAGCTTGCAAAAGCTGGTACAGTCCTATATGTGGGTGGTGGAGAAGGTGTTATGGAAGCTGCATCTGAAGGAGCAAAATCTGTTGGAGGTTATGTAGTTGGAATAATTCCTGGCGATGACAAATCAAGAGCAAATAAATTCTGTGATGAAGTTATCGCAACAGAAGAGGATTTTTTTAAAAGGTCTGTTACCCTAACTCAAACAATTGATGGTGCAATAATAATAGAAGGAGGCATAGGTACTTTATCAGAGATGTGTGTTGCGTACTGGGATTTTAAACCTCTTATAGCCTTACCTAAATCAGGTGGTATTGCTAAGGATTACGCTGGCAAGTTCTTAGATCAAAGATATTTGACCAGAATCAGAGAAAGTAAAAGTCCAGAAGATGCAGTTTTAAAAGCAGTAGAACTAGTTCAAAATAAAAAAAATCTTACAAAAAGACTCGAAGAAGCAGGACTAAGTTTAGATATTTTTAGAAATAAACCAAGCAAATTTATTAGGATTAATCCAAGACAGTCAATAAGTATAAGAGAATTAAGGGAAAGGCTTTATTTAGAATATGATATTAAAACAGAACTCATAGAAAATGGAATAGAAGGAATTTATGAGTCTACTAATACAAATATTGGCGGATGGGTTAATGGTAAAAGAAATGAATATTTTAATAGGAACTATTTTATTCAAGATTTGGCAAGTGTTGTATGTGTTAAAGAGCTTGATTTAGAAGAGGGGCAATCTCTTTTGGAAACATGTGCTGCTAGGGGATTCAAATCGATTTTAGCACATGATTTAATGAGAGGAAAAATAAAAATAACTGCTTTAGATATTGATTCTGAAAAATATAAAGTCATGTTAAAATTTTTCAAAAGATTCGGAGTAAATGCTGAAACTCAATTAACCGATGCTACGCAATACAAAGGTAAGAAATTTGACAGAGTTTTAGTTGATGCTCCCTGTTCTTGTGAAGGCATGACAATAAGTTATGACACTGAATTGCAAAGAGATGTTAGTGGTTTTGATAATGTTGTACAGTATAGTCAAGAAGATTTCTTTAAATTAACTGATTTACAAGGCAGACTTTTACAAAAAGGATTTGAACATCTAAAAGATGATGGAGCATTGGTTTACGCAACATGTGCATTAAATAGAGAAGAAAATGAAAATGTTGTTAGGAAATTTTTAAGAAGAAATAATAATGCTATAGTTGTTACTCCTGATATGATAAAATACAACATAAAACATGAATCTTCTGAATTTGGTGTGAGGATTTTACCTGAAAGAACAAAAGGATTCTATTTTACTAAAATTCGAAAGACGAAATCTTGAGCCTATCTGTCCCGAAGGGACTAATGCGGCAACCCATTTTGATAAATCTATACAACGATTGAACATAACTATTTATATGTGAAGAAGTTTGAAAGAAGGCTTTTTAGCTGCTCTCTTAGTTCTTTTTTGATATTCATAGGGAAGGTTTAGTTACTACTCTCAACTAATCACTAATATTTTTAAAGACTTCATTATAATATATAGATATGGAGGCATTAACATCATTTTTTATTCAATTATGGGAATATCCATGGATTAGGGCATTATCTACTCTTATCCTATTTGTGTCAATCTCACAGATAGTGCATGGCTCGATGAAATTCTACCTGCAAAAGATAAAAAAGCTTCAGGAAGGTAAGACGAATGAAAAAATAATAACTAAATCTGACAAACCAATCGCAATCCTGATTATTCTCACAGGATTAAAGATTTCATTGAGATATCTTGATTATGACCTCCATCTAATTCAAAAAATCCTTTCTTCTGCATTGATTGTCATAGGAATATATTTAATCATTATAGCTATTGATATAATAATTGACAGGTGGATATACAAGTTCAAGAAAAAAGCAGGTGGCAGCTATGAGGATGAGGGTCTGAATCTTATTAAAAGCATAATCAACATATTCCTTGGAGGAATTGCAATCATATTGGTACTGAATGCATGGCATGTGGCTATAGGTCCGCTCCTTACAAGCCTGGGTATTCTTGGTATTGCTGTAGGATTTGCCATGCAGAGAACACTGAGCAACATTGTGGGAGGAGTTGCTCTTGTCCTTGACAAATGCTTTAGGATAAATGATCTTGTAAAGCTGGAAAGCGGTGAAGTTGGCAGGATTGCAGAAGTAGGATTAAGAAGCACAAAGATTGTGAATGTAGATAATGAAATGATGATTGTTCCAAACAGCCAGCTATCAAACACTATGATAATCAACTATGCAAAACCAAATAATATACTGAGGATAAGGGTTCCTATTGCAGCAGCCTATGGCTCTGATCCAGATGAGGTCATGAAAGTTGTTCTAGACAGAGTGCAAAAACTTAAGACTGTGCTTCCTGAACCAAAACCCCAGGCAAGATTTACTGGAATGGGTGATTTTTCCCTTGATTTTGAACTGCTATTCTATATAGAGGATTATAAGGATCGATTCACAGCAAAGACAGATGTTCTTAAGAGCGTGTACAAGAAGCTGAATAAAGCAGGGATTGAGATACCATTCCCTACAAGAACATTGTATATGGAACAGAAAAAGAAAGTAGTTAAGAGGAATGTTAAGAAGATAAAGTAATTATTTGACTTGGCTTTTATTGAGCAGATTTTCTATGATTTTAGGAATGATTGATAAGTCAATATTATTATAACCAAGCTGCTCTCTTTTTCTTAATTCTGTTACTGCATTCTTATATATCTTATTTTCTATCTTAATAATGTCTTTTAATGGAAGATGTGTGTTGATTGGGTTAATCTTTTCTCTGTATTTCAATGCAAGATTAAAACTATTTTTAATCTCAGACTCATACTTAAGAGTTATCTCCTGATTATCAATCGCTTCTTCCAATACTTTATGGATAACTGCATTTGATAAATTACCTATAAATAGACTCAGAAGCTTATTCCTATTTTGACTCATGTTCCATACCCTTGAATACTAATCTTTCAATTCTTTTGAAAATAGAATTGTATCTCTTTATTAAATCTTTTTCTTTTGGTATCATATTATCCAGTAGTTCTTTTTTTTGGATGCCCAATTCTTTGTTGATTTCTTTGTCAAGAGTATGATGTGTTAATCTTTTGCCTTCTATGAACAATTTGATTGCCATGAGATTCCGGATAAATTCATATTTCTGCCTTCCGCTGATATAATCAAAATTCCTGTCAAAATCCTTGCTTTTGAGCAGATGCAAATCAAGTTTCTTATAATCAAAGGTTCTTCTTTTCTTAATTATCCATCTATTCATAGATACATATCTGCTCATCATAAGTTCAAATAAAGGATCTGAACTGATTCCTCTTAATAATGTGGAATAATCTGAGATTATCAAATGCGGTTTAATCCCGATTTCCTCTGTAATTTTTGCAGCTATCCTAGTTGGTTCTATCTGCTTTTTGGAGATGATTATGATATCAATATCATTGAAATTGTAGCCCTTATCCAGAAATGAGCCCATGATAAAGATATTTTCAATGTCAGCCATGCCTGTTATAATCTGAAATATTGTCTCTGCTATTTTTGCCTTGAGCGGACTCAGTTCTAAAGAGCCATATGAAAAAAGCCCTAGTTTTATTTCTGTTGGGGCTATTGGTTTTATTATTACATAAGCGCCTACATTGAACCCCATCCGTTCTTTAGGGATGTATATCTGATTCATTCTTGAACCTTTGCTGACCTTGCGAATTAGCTCCATATTACGTAAAAATACGTAAGATTATATAAATGTTTGGGTCTGAGAAGAAGTTTGAAACCAATTATATGTAACTATTTTTATACTCCTGGTGACCTAAAACTATTTACTCCTATTGAGCAAAGCTTTTTATACACTCCAATATTCTTAATGATTTATGGATAGTTCAAAGCTTAGTATTGATAAACTCCTAACAGAAGCAAGAGAACTAGTTAGTGGGTACTGTCTCACAAAATGTGATTATTCATGCTGTGCGAATCGTTTTCCTTTAAGAACAAAAAATCCCTCAGATGTAAAAGCTATTTTTGAATTAGATAATTCAGTTAACTTAGAAGATTTTGCAAAAATAAAAAAGGAACTTAAGATACTTGATTTTACATTAAGAGATAAAGAATATCAAATAATCCAAGACATATGCCCACAATTAGATGGTAAAATATGCAAGCTTTATTATAATACAGCAAGACCAGAGTCATGTAAACAGTATCCTATTATAAAAAGGGGCAGGAACATAATGTTATTTTCTGAATGCAGTGCAATAAAAAATAAGCAACTTGATAATTACTATAATTGTTTTAAGACTATGGGATATAAGGTTATGCTATTACAATCTTTTGTCCATGAATTCTTATCTAACATCTAAAAAGACAGAAGTTAGCTCTTTTGCATTGGAAAGAAATGATTCTCTTTTTAAATCATCAATTATATAAAAATATTCTTTCTGCTCTATCCTAAATCTTTCCTCTAATTTTTCAAGAAATTCTTCCATCGCTTTAATATTTTGAAAGATTGTTTCAATCATAAAATCATATCCATTATTGATTCTATAAACTGAATTTACATTAAAATCTTTCACTAGATAATTTTTTAAGGCTACTTTATCTTCTTTGTTTACCTTTAATATTATTTTAGCTCTTGTGTTATACCCAAGCTTTTCAAAATCAATAAGTGCTACGTGTTTTCTCACTATATTACCATTGTATGATTTTATTTTGTCAAATATTGTAGATATTGGAATTCTTGTGTTTCGTGACATTTTTGTAAGATTCATTCTCGCATCTTGTCTCAAATTAGATATAATCAGCAAATCTTTTTTGGTTACCATTTTTATGCCTCATCTCCGATTGTTTCGGATATAATTAGATTGTTAGATATTAAGATATATATCTTTGCTAATTATAGGTGTTACGAATAATTATGTAATTACTATCTAGTAAAGTATTTAAACTGAAGGATATTCTTATTAATTTCATGAAAAGAAAAGTAAATAGAGTAGGAAGAAATACTCTCACAGTTAGTTTTCCAAGTAAATGGGCTAAAAAACAAAATTTAAAAACAGGTGATGAGGTTGGAGTAAAAGAAGAGGGGGACAAGCTCATTATATCAAAAGAATCTTATTTCCCAATTAAAAAATCAGTAGAAATTGATGTATCTGGTCAGGATTGTATGCTGCATAGGATTATTGCTGCAATCTATAAATCAGGGTATGATGAGGTATATATCCATTACTCTTCTTCAAATGAACTTAAAATCATTCAGGAGCGTCTTGAAAGAAATCTTAGTGAATTTGATATTGTGGAATATAAACATAATTTAGCAATAGTAAAGTCAATATCAAAGTTAGACTCTAAACAGTTTGATATCATCTTTAAAAAGATTTTCTATTCAATTAATGAAATTGCTAAGGACATAGTTAAATCACTTTCTTCCCAGGATTACGATGAGTTAAATAACATTATCCTAAGAGACAAAAGCATCGATAAATATACAGATTTTTGTAGAAGGCTTATTAACAAAGGCTTTGAAATCAAATTCAATCGAATTCCAGCCATCTACTATATAATTGAGCAGATTGAAATAATCGGTGATATATATAAAGATTTATGTCAACATGCATCATCAAAAAAGTTAAAACCTGATAGATTGATAATTGATTTATTAAAGGATGTTAATCATTTCCTTTGTTTTTTCATTGACATATTATTTAAATTTGATTTAAATAAGATAAAGAAGTTTGGGATAGAACAAAAACAAATTGCAACAAATATTGAATCAGTTTATGCCTCAATAAATAAAAGAGACCTTAAATTATTCTTTTTAATAAATAATATATTTCATGCTACATTTGAAATGAAAAGCGCATTAATGGTTGAATTTATTTGAACTAATATTATATTGCTTAATCATTGATTTTATCTAAAAAACTATTGACATTAGTCTCTAAATTAATACTATCAAGAACTATATCCATCTCTGATAAATATTGCCTGAAATTTTGAGCTTCTAACGCAACATAATCAAATCTTTCTTTAGTATTAAGAATGGCTTTTTCACTTTTTTTTAGATAATCAAGTTCTTCAGTAAAATTAGAAAATTTATCATAAGGAGTCTTTAATTTATAAATGCGATTCTCCAAACCAAAACCCGCAAAAGTTAAGGAAGGGAAAATTGCCACAAGTTTAATATTATCAGGATATTTTGACTTTAAAGCATATGCAGAATTGAAATCACATGAATCTAAGATATAATTTCTATTTGATTTAGGTATCTTCTCAAATTGTTCTTTCTTAAATCCATAACCATTACCATTATACACATGATGACCTATAATCTGCTCTATTTTAACAAGTTTCTCAAATTCAGTCATAGAAATTGATTCAAGACAGGGATTAAGCATTTCTGCAGGAGTCCTATATTGCCTAGTCATAACTTTTGTCATTTGTCTTATACCTAGATGTTTTAATTGATTAATAAGTGTGCTTTTACCATAACCTGTAGGACCTAGAACAATATAAAGTTTAGAAGGAGATTCTGTATAAACTGATTTAATAAAAGGTAAGACTTCAGAATAATCAGCGATTGTTCTAAAATCCGCAATAAAACCATCAACACCTAAGCCTATTAATTCATTTTTATATGATTGCAATTTGAGATATTCTTTAATCATACCTTTACTCCGAGACCTATATAGTTCTTGAGCATATGAATAGCTAACATTTTCCATGTAATATTCTCCAATTGGTCTTTGAAATTCATTATCAAGAATACTCTTCAGCCCTAGAAATTCAAATTTTGAAAAAGAAAACAAATGCTTTATTTTAGGCTTAATATCAGTTATTAGTTTAAATAAAGTATTAGATTCATTAATTTCCTGTTTTTCTATTAGATTTACATCATAAATAATAGCACTTGTTTTATTTGATGAATTTTTTACGAATTCTAAAAGTTCATTAGGATCATTATGTAATATCAGTTTTAATTTTGTTTTATTTGAGAACTCTATTAAATCATAAGATACATCAGTAGGATATTTCAATTTATATCCGAAACGTAATCCTGAGTGATCTTTAGATAGGAACTCCAATTCCTCTCGTGTAGGTAAAATTGATACTGCGCTCCAATATGATTTAAAAATAATAAAATTATAATCATAATCTTTTATATCTGAAGAAATAGTTTGAGATAAATTATTAGGCATAATTCAATAAAAATCAGTGCCAATTTAAAAAGTTAACTATTATTCAGTAGCAATATTGTCAAAAATTAGATTTATGAACAATATATCCTGTTGTTAAAAGTAGAAAGTTTAAGACCATAATTTTCTCAGAGACTTGCTCTGCTTTTCTTGAAGGTCTTTTTGAACCTTATTATCAAGAAATTGAAAAAAGAGGATATGAGAGTAAAAGCGTAATATAGATAGATTTAATTTAAAACTTCTAATAATCCTCTGCTTTTAATAAATCTTCTGCAAGTGATTGAAAATCCATAAATGGCTATTTTCATCTTTCCCTCTTTTCATAAATGATAATTGCTTTTGATAGCTTCAAATTTGAGTGCTTTTTTGCAAAATCTTTCTGAATCAAAACACCTTCCGGATTAAAATAAAGAATTTTTCTTTTGTTTAAAGACGAAAAGGCACAATCATACATGTCTTCTGATTGGTATAGGTTACTAATATTAAATTTGTGTTTATTCAGCCCTAATTCTAAAGGTATTGGTTGGTTTTTTAAAGCCATTTCACCACTCATTAAATTTATTGCTGCAATAAAAAATCCTGACTTTTTTAATGTTCTATTGATTTCAGATGCAATTGTTTCTAAATTTTGAATATCAAAATACATTAGTGAAAAAGTTGATAGTATAAAATCAAAACAATTGCTGGAGTAAGGTAAATTTTGCATATCTCCTTGTGTAAAGAAAATATTGTGTAGAGAAGTTTGTTTTGCTTTTCTCATCATTGCTGGACTATTATCAATGCCATAACATTTTATTGCCCCTTGTTTAGACAGATATGCAAGCCAACGACCATCTCCACATCCAATATCCAGAACAACCTTATTTTTGACATTGGGCAGGAGAGATTTCAATGCTGTAAATACATTGAAATCTATTCCTTTATCTTCAGAATCATTGTTATGTTTGACAATATCATAATATGCCATAACTGCTGATTCCTCTTCATATTGGGCTGCATAATCATTAATCATTTTTAAACCTCTAAAAAAGTTTAAAAAAATAAAAATTAACAAACCCACTTATAACCTGTGTATTCTGAGCGACAATCTTTTTTAATTGAATCATCTGTTAATTTTTGCAATTCTGGATTGTCAAGATCAAATGAGCACAAGTGACCCATTTTTTTCTTTTTAGTTACTAGTTGGGCTGCATTCCATTTATCCAGGGGAACAACTTCAATAGGAACTCTATTCACTTCATAACCTCCTTCTTCTAAGGATTTTATTCTATGAGGGTTGTTGGTAATTAATTTTACAGATTTTTTTATTTCAAAATCTTTCATAATTACTAATACTTCATCATAATTTCTTCTATCTGGCTTGGTAAATCCTGCTTTAAAATCTGCTTCAACAGTATCATAGCCTTGATCCTGAATCATATAGACTTTTACATGGTCTTTTAATGATATTCCCCGACCATCCTGATCATAAGCATGAATCAATAAGCCTTCTTTGTTGTCATTAATCATTCGCATTGCCGCATGAAGCTGTTCTGCGCAGTCACATCTTGCAGATCCGAAAATATCTGCCCATACACAATTGGAATCGATTCTGAATAAAACATCCTCTTTTCCTTGCACACTGCCTTTTTCCAAAACAAAATAATTTGCTTTGGAATCTTCAAATATATATAGATATAGATCAAAAGTTCCACCACCAATTCTGGATGGCAATTTCATTGGTCCAACTTTCTCAAAGTTCAGTTCGTTTTCCATTTTTTTGTCTCCCCTTCTTCTAGGCTGAAGTATTGCCTTTTTGTTACTAGGTAGGGAGCATCAGTAACTACTTATGATTATGTTGTCATACTATGTGATGACTACCGCAAAATTTATATATGATGCAATTATAAGGAAGAATATGGATGTTGCAGAATTGGAAAAAGTGGGTTTAAACAAAAACGAAGCAATAGTATAT
>JAYEPB010000014.1:0-6123 GCA_034723595.1 Nanobdellota archaeon | reverse complement strand
TGGATATTGAAAAAAGACTAAAACTTATAAAAGAAGTTGGAGAAGAAATAACAACTGAAGAAGAACTCAAGGAATTGATTGCTAAAAAAAAGGACCTCACAGCATATGATGGTTTCGAGCCTTCTGGAAATCTGCATATTGCCCAGGGTATATTGCGCACAATAAACATAAATAAGATGATAAAAGCAGGATTTAGATTCAAGATGTTTGTCGCAGACTGGCATGCCTGGGCAAACAATAAGATGGGTGGAGACCTTGAGAAGATTCAGACTGTAGGAAAATACCAGATTGAAGTCTGGAAAGCATGCGGTATGGATCTTGAGAATGTTGATTTTATATGGGCAAGTGACCTTGTGAAAGAGGAAGAATACTGGATGAAAGTGATGAAAATAGCAATCAACACCACTTTGAACAGAATAATAAGATGCTCGCAGATAATGGGACGGGGAGAGAGTGAGGCATTGCAGGCATCGCAGATCTTTTATCCTTGCATGCAGTGCGCAGACATATTTCACCTGGGCGCGGACGTGTGCCAACTTGGGATGGATCAAAGAAAAGTCAATATGCTTGCGAGAGAAATAGGTCCTAAAATAGGATATTGGAAACCAGTGGTTATAAGCCACCATATGCTCCAGGGATTGCTGCCCCCAAAAGATGGAGAATACGCAGATGCTGTTGAGAAGGCAATTGAAATGAAGATGTCAAAGTCAAAACCAGATTCAGCTATATTCATGAATGACAGCGAAGAAGACATCAAAAGAAAAATGAATAAAGCATATTGCCCCGAAAAAGTGGTTGAAGAAAACCCCTTGATGGAATATGCAAAATTCATGGTATTTGAAAAGTTTGACAAGATGGAAATAAAAAGACCTGAAAAATTCGGTGGCAACCTGATAATAAAAAGCTATGACGAGCTTGTTGATATATACTGCAAAGGAGAATTACACCCAATGGATTTGAAACAGGTAATAGCATATTACATCAATGAATTAATAAGTCCTGTAAGAGAATACTTCGAGAAGAATGCAGAAGCAAAAGCTCTTCTTGAAAAAGTGCAGAGTTTTGCTGTTACGAGATAGAGATAAAGTTTATTCTGAATAATATTTGTTTATTTTATTTTTTCAATCTCTTTTATTTAAGCCCCTCTCCTTAAATGGAGCTTTAATTAGGCTTAATTTAAATGTTTCTTGTTCGCATAACAAGGAATATGAGGTATTTAACGTAATAATAGTGCGTTAAATTCATGTTATGTCTAATTTGTTTTAATCCCTTTAAAATCAAAAGGTTTATATACTATAGCACATTATATAACCCCTATGACAACTACAACAATTCAAATAAGTAGGGATTTGTTAGAGGATTTAAAATCTCGCAAAATGTATGATAAAGAAAGCTATGAAGATATTATACGAGATTTATTAGAAGACACAATGGAATTATCCAAACAAACTCTAGCAAATATTAGAAAATCTGAAGAAGATATTAAGGCAGGGAAAATTAAAACCCTTGCAGAAGTTGAAGCAAGGTTGAAAAGATGAGTTTTGAAGTAACATTTTCTGATTTTGCTGATAAACAACTCAGTAAACTCCCTTTATACGTTCAGAACAGAATAGTTTCAACATTAAAAAGATGTCAAATAAGACCTCATACTCATGTAAAAAAGCTAGTTGGATCTAAATACTTTAGATTGAGAGTTGGAGATTACAGAGTGATAATGGATATCTTAAATAATAAATTAATAATTCATGTAATAGAAGTAGGCCATAGAAAAAATATCTACAAATAACTGAGGTTATTCCTGCTCCAACACAACCATAGTATGATTATCTTTCTTAAGATACTTCTTCTTCACATCAGTTACATCTTTGATTGTCACTTTTTTTATGTTATTGATATAATCATTTATCATTACAGCATCCTTTATATGCTCAAATTGCCCTAGTGTATCAGCTAGATGTGTATTATCTTCATTATCAAGCCTGAACCCTCCTTCGATAAACATCTTTGCTTCTCTTAGCTCTTTCTCTGACAGCTCATCAACCCTTTGTATCTCCTTAAGAATAATGTCTTTTGCAAGCTTTGCATTCTTCTTTTCAACAGTAGCATAAGCAGCAAAGAAACCATACATCTTATTATCTTCATAATGGCTGCCGACATCATAGCCCAGCCCTCTCTTTGTCCTTAGCTCATCAAAAAGCCTTCCTGACAGACCTCTGCCAAGTATTGCCTGAATCACATCAAACACATAACTCTCCTTATTTGTCCTGTCAGCTGCAACATAACCAATCACAATATAATTTTGCTTTATTGGTTTCTTCTCCTTTGTCACCTTTATTGACTTCTTTATCTTTTCTTTCTTGCATATCAATTGAGGACTGATTTTTTTAGGAATCTCTGCAAATGCAACCTTAACAGCCTTCTCAATTCTATCAGTATCCCCAACAATTAAAAGAATCATATTAGAACCCACATAATGCTCATTGAAATATTCAACAAGATCTTTTCTTTTCATGGATTTTACTGTCTTCTCATATCCAATCACAGGATGTTTCAATGGAAAATCCTTAAATAAAGTCCTCTGGAAAAGCGACCACTGGTAGAACCTGGGCTCATCTTTTTTCATATTCACTTCGCTTAATATGACTTCTCTTTCTTTCTCTATCGCCTTTTCATCAAATAAAGGGTTCTTAACTATATCTGAAAGCACATCTAAAGCTATATTTACATGTTTTCTCAAGACCTTAGCATAAAAGCATGTCTTTTCAGCTGAAGTATATGCCCCTAACGTACCACCTAGGCTTTCTATATCATTAGCAATCTGTATTGCAGTCTTATTTTTTGTTCCCTCGAACAGCATATGCTCAATAAAATGTGATACTCCTCTGTTCTTGTCTTCTTCATTGATTGAACCGCTCCTTACCACAACATGAATAGCTACAGAATCTGATTTCTTTTTGCATAGCACAACAGTCAGGCCATTGCTTAGTTTTATTTTTTTCATAATTTAATTCAATAGCAGTGAAGTATTTAAATTTTACTTTAATAATCAGACAAAAACAAAAAGATTAAAAAGACAATCATCAACTAATAACATAAATGAAAATAAAACAGCTCCAGCATTACATGCAGACAAAAGATATTGATTTGACAATTTTCTTCACAAACGAAACCAAGAAAGATTTTAATGTGAATTATTTTGGGCAGGCAGTTTGTGAAATAGCTTATCTTGTTATTCCAAAAAAAGGCGAAACTATATTATTCCTCTCGCAATTAGAATATGGAAGCATAAAAGCAGATGTCAGGATAGAACCATTAGACCAAAAATTAAGCAAAAAACTGGAATCAGGATTCAGGAAAATCAGGAAGATAGGAATAAACTATGATGTTACTTCAATAAATGAGCTTAAAAATTTCAGAAAATCATTCCCAAAATCAAAATTTACTGACATCTCCAAAATATGCAAACAACTCAGGGAAACAAAAACTGAAGAAGAAATAAAAATAATAAAAAAAGCATGTTCAATAACTGACAGAATCATGAAGAACTGCATCAGCAATTTCAATACATTCTCAAGCGAGCAGGATGTTATAGCATTTCTTGAAAATAATTTTAAAAAAGAGGGTTGCACACCCTCATTTAGCCCTATAGTTGCATCAGGCGCAAATGCAGCAATACCCCACTATAAACCTGAAGGGAAACTGAAAAAAGGATTCTGCATAATTGACATGGGCATAATATATAAAGGATATTGCTCTGACATGACAAGAACAATCTACATTGGAAAACCATCAGAAAGAGAAATTGATATTTATAAGACTGTATTAGACGCGCAAGAAAATGCAATATCAAACCTCAAACAAGGAAAGCCAATAAAAGATATTGACAAAGAAATGAGAGAAATCATGGGCAGCTATTCAAAATATTTTTTCCATAATCCAGGTCATGGACTTGGAGTAGAAGTTCATGAGATGCCTGCTCTTACAAAATATTCAAAAATAAAGCTAAAAGAGAATAATATAATTACCATTGAACCAGGAATATATATACCTGGCAAGCTTGGCATAAGAATAGAAGATGATATTGTTATAACAAAAAAAGGCGCAGTTTGCCTTACAAAATCTCCTAAAGACCTAATATGCATTACATCTGGAAAGTGAATTTGCCATTCTTCTGTATGCATTTGCCATCAATATATATTGCGCCGCCTTTTCTGAGATCCTTTATCATATCCCAATGGATAGCTGAGTCGTTTTTGCCCCCCCCTTTTTTATACGCCATTCCAAGAGCAAGATGTATTGTGCCCCCTATCTTCTCGTCAAAAAGAATCTGCTTGATAAATTTCTTGATATTATAATTCACGCCAATGCCAAATTCTCCAACATAGCTGGCGCCCTTATCTGTCTTAATCATCTCTTTCAGAAATTGCTCATTCTTTGCAGCTTTTGCCTTGACAACCTTGCCATTCTTGAATTCAAGAAATACTTCTTTAACCTCTTTTCCATTCTTGATTACAGGATATGTATAATTGATATAACCTTCAGTTGTATCTTCCACAGGGGCTATGAAAACCTCTCCATCAGGCATATTCCTATGACCATCGCATTTTATGCCCTGCCTGCCTTCTATGCTAAAAGTTATATCTGTATCATCAGCCACTATCCTTACCTGCTTTCCTTCATCAAGAATCTTTTTAAGCTTATCCTGCTTCTTTGATGCTTTTTTCCAGTCTATATTTGTTGCTCCAAATACAAAATTCTCAAATTCATCAAGAGACATATCAGCATCCTGTGCAAGCGCATTTGTAGGATATTCACATCCCACCCAATTATTCTTTTTAAGGATTACTTCTGATATCTTATGCGTTATTTTTTGGCGCATGGCTATCTTTTTAGGATCTATATTAGCAAGATCCCTTGTATTCTGCTTTGCTCCTATACTAATAATTCCATCTATATTTCTGGCTTCATACAAAGCTATCTTTGGGAAGTGATTAAGCTGATCCACATTAGCATTCTTATAATACATATATGCATAATTCTCAGGTATCAAATTAAAACTAGGTATTGCTCCTTTCTTAAGAATAAGTCTGCACACCTCTAATCCAAGCTCCTGCCCTTCTATGCCGCAGTTCACTTTGATTATATTTCCTTTATTGACTTTTACAGAATGATTCACAAGTATGCTTGCCAGTTTTTTTATTTGCGGGCTTATCATAATAAAAAAAGAAATATATCAAATATTTAAATATTTGTTTTTTTAGGTTATATGACTATATAATTACAACCTTAAATTTAAATATAAGTTAATCAAATTGTGGTTTTATGAACATAATTAATGAAAGAAAACGAAGGATAATTATAATTACTCTTGTCATTTTCTGCATGATTCTGACCTATGTCCTAAAAGTAAAATTTGGAGTAGGAAGAGTATATACTCATTTATTCTATATCCCTATAATTCTTGCATGTTACTGGTATGAGAAAAAAGGATTAATAGTAGCATTTATCCTTGCGCTATATCTGGCATTTTCCACTTTTATTTACAAAGGTCATGAGATGGGTGAGACCTATTTATTTGACATCATGAGGTCAGTCATGTTCTTAATTATAGGAATGTACACGGCTTTCCTCAGCACACAGCTTAATAAAGGCAAGAAAGTCATTATGCAAAGCCACTCTGAGCTTAAGCAATCATATAAAAAACTAAAAGAAAGCGACAAAAAGCTCAAGCAGCAGAGTGACGAACTCAGGAAATCAAAAAAAGAGCTTCAGACCAGGGTCAATGAGCTAGAAAGATTCCATAACATTGTAGTTGGCAGAGAACTAAAGATGGTAGAACTCAAGAAAGAAATAAAGAATTTGAAAAAGATAAAATGAACTCAACCCAAACATAAATGTTGGGTATCTTCTGGGAGGAGTTCGACCAGAAATGTCAACATCTCAAACCTTAAAGTTGGAGTATTGACATTTCTGAGTATAAAAGAGATTAGTTTCAAATTAATTAATTATCTAACCTTCTTAACAAAACTAATCAAATCCTTAATGAAAAGATTTATATAATTAACTCAATTAAGGATAGTCAAGATGGCAGATGAAAATACAAAAGAGAATAATATCATAGAT
>JAYEPB010000013.1:0-6183 GCA_034723595.1 Nanobdellota archaeon | reverse complement strand
CGGTCTTTTTGTTACGACCATTATCCATGCAGCAATGCCTGTGATAGGTCTTTGCAGTGCCCAGCCCAATGCTGCTGAGAATAATCCTGCCCATACAGCTAATCCTGTCCAGGTCTGATAATAGGAGGAAAAAGCAATTAGAATTAGCCCTATGAAAAGAATTATTTTTAAGATTTTTGAGAAAATCTTTACATTAGATCTTTGCTTTTTTGATTTTACTTTTTTTAGCAGACCTTTTTTTATTAAAGATATAATAAAACTTATAATCAGAAAAATGACTATAACTATTATGATTGTTCTTATTAAAGGGATGTATCTTTCTAATTCAGTAATTTGTGATAATATTTCCATTCTGTAATGAAATATAATAGGAATAGTATTTAAATGTGTGTTTATTTTGTTATAAAAAAGAAGATTGGTATTTTTTAGAATTACCTTTTTGCAGTTTTCCACATATGTTTAAAATATTTTCTGAAGCTTTTAGAGACTTCCTGGCTTTCAACCATAATTGCCATAGGATTTTCTTTTATTAAAATAAAAATAATTATACTCAGAAGATACAATACTCAGACCTTTAGGTCAGAGATATAGTCTCTTCTTGTCGACATCCATGGATACCCCGACCTTTAGGTCGTGGGAGGATGTCATTTTAACTGTAAAAGATAGCAACATTTAAAAGTAATGACTAATATTAATATTTTATATGAGTAAGAAATTGCTTTTGAGGATTGGTCTTGTTGTGTTGATTGTGTTATTTTTTTCAATTTCAGCTTTAATGGGATTATTTACAGATTATTTGTGGTTTGATGCTCTGGGGTTTTCACAGATCTTCATGATAAGCCTTTTTGCTAAGATTAAATTATTTCTGGTTTCTGGCTTGATATTCTTTTTATTCGCAGTTGTTAATCTTGGGATATCATCGAGATTCACTAAGTCTAAACGCAAGATTATTTCATTCAAATTCAAATTATTGATTGTTATGATCTTGTCATTTGCAGTAGGAGTAATCTGTTCTTCTGGATGGTTTAAGGTCTTGCAATATTTTAAGCAGACTCCATTTCATATATCTGATCCAATCTTTATGAAAGATGTGTCTTTCTATATTTTTTCACTGCCTTTTTATTCATTTATCTGGGCTTTTTTAATGGGCTGTCTCATTGTTACAATTATTTTGGTCTTGCTGGATTATCTGCAATCATTAAGTCTTAAGCAGGGTGTTAAACAGGAGAATCCAGATCCTCTTATGCGTGCTCCTATGCCAGAATTTGATTTTAAAGTATTATTATCAAATAATAAAATAATGGCACATCTTGGGATTTTGGTTTCTTTTGCTTTTGTCTTGTTGGCAGTAAGGCATTATCTCTCTAAATTTTCAATAATGTATTCAGAGCAGGGTCTTGTTGTTGGAGCTGGTTATTCTGAAATTGTTGCATTTTTGCCAGCAGTTAAGATGATGGTTATTTTAGCTGTTGTGATTGCTGTATTGTTGCTGTTATGGGTTTTTGTCTTCTCAAAGAATTCAAAATTTAAAAAGAGGCATATTCTATTCTATGCAATCGTACTTTATCTAGTGGTTGGATTTGTAGGGCTTAATGTTATCCCGGGAATTGTGCAGGTCTTAAAAGTTTCACCTAATGAAATCAATCTTGAGAGACCTTATATAGAAAATAATATAAATTTTACCCGCATGGCTTATGGTCTGGCAGATGTTGAAGAAAAAGATTTTTCTGCTGATATGAAACTTAATGCTGAAATTCTTGATGAAGCCTCAGAAACTATGGATAATGTCAGGATATTAGACAGAAGACCATTAGTGAAAACATACAAGCAAACGCAGGAGATAAGGTTGTATTATGATCTTGCAGGCATTGATATAGATAGGTATAATATTGATGGAAAATATACTCAAGTCATGCTGGCTCCTCGTGAATTAGACCAGAATCAGATAATTGAGAATGCAAAGACATGGGTAAATTTGCATATGGTTTATACTCATGGTTATGGTGTTGTGATGAGTCCTGTCAATAGGGTTACAAGTCAGGGTTTACCTGATTATTTTATCAAAGATATTCCTCCTGTTTATACAGTTGATGAATCTGGATTGGAAATCTCAAAGCCTCAAATTTATTATGGTGAAAAAGAAAATAGTTATGTTTTGGTCAATACAAAAACAAATGAGTTTGATTTCCCTAAGGGCAATACTAATGAATATATCAATTATGACGGAAAGGGAGGGGTTTTGTTAGATTCTTTTTTTAAGAGACTCTTAATGGCTTTTAGGTTCAGTGATATCAAGATTCTCTTGTCTTCTGATATAATGGAAGATAGCAAGATAATGTTTACCAGGAATATTATTCAGCGAATCTCAAAGGTTATGCCGTTTATAGGGTTAGATAGTGACCCTTATTTAGTTATTGATAATGGTAGACTTTTCTGGATAATAGATGCATATACAATGTCTGAGAATTATCCTTATTCTGAAAAGTTTGGGGCTATAAATTATATCAGAAATTCTGTGAAGGTTGTTGTTGATGCTTATGATGGAACTGTATCTTATTATGTCATGGATATCTCTGATCCATTAGTTATAACTTATTCAAAGATATTCCCGCAGCAATTTAAATTATTTAAGAATATGCCTGAAGGTCTGAAAAAGCATATCAGGTATCCCAAAGATTTGTTTAAGATACAATCTCAGATATACAGCACTTATCATATGGATGATATCAAAGTGTTCTATAATAAAGAAGATGCCTGGCAGATTCCGAATGAGGTTTATGGTGTAGGACAGCAGGTCAAGGTAGAGCCTTATCATATAATAATGAAACTTCCTGATGAAGATAAAGGAGAATTTGTCCTGATGACTTCATTTTCTCCAATAAAAAAAGATAATATGGTTGCATGGATGGCTGCTCGCTCTGATGGGGATAATTATGGGAAATTAATATTGTATAAATTTCCAAAAGATAAATTAATCTACGGTCCTTTGCAGATTGAGGCAAAGATTGATCAGGATTCTGAGATCTCAAAACAGCTCACTCTTTGGAGCCAGCAAGGTTCAAGGGTTACAAGAGGTAATCTGCTTGTGATACCTATAAAGAACAGTATCCTTTATATCGAGCCGCTTTATATTGAAGCAGAGACTGGACAGATGCCTGAATTAAAACGTGTGTTAGTTTCTGACGGCGAAAGGGTTGTGATGGAAGAGAATCTGGTCCTGGCTCTGGAGGCTTTGTTTGGGAAATTTGCTGGGAAAAAGGTAGTTGTTGAGGAAGAGGAAGAAGTTGAAGGAGAGGACTTGATTGCTAAGGCGCAGGTTTATTATGAGCTAATCGAGGATTCTATGAAGGAAGGAGATTGGGCTGGTATTGGAGAGAATCTGGATAAGCTTGGGGATGTGCTGGAAAGGATTGGTTGACAGTAAAAATAGATTATGAAAAATGTTGCTTGAAAGACGGCGGTTTCACAAGCTGTTCTTGTAATAGATTGGATTATCCTGAACATATTTTTCGTATTTGCACAGTCAGTTAAGTAAGATTTGCCATCAGAAGATATTAATCTCAGTTGTCCGATTTTTGCGGACAACTCAAAACCCTCTTCTGTGAGTCTTTTTTTTAGGTCAGACCAGTATTTTCTTGATCTTTTGCTTTCTGTCAATGCTTCTATGATGTCAACTGCTGAAAACCACCATTCATCATTAAACCAAATTCTTCTGATTTTTTTGTCTTGAAATACAATTAATGCATTATTTTGGTTCATTTTAACCATAATATCATTGAGAATCTCCATCTTTAAATATTTTATGGCGACTTGGCAAGTGGCGATTGTATTATTTCCGAGAAGATTGGATTATTTGCGATGTTTATTTAAATGTATTTGGTATTACTAAAAGTATAAATGAGTGTTAGTATAGATATAATTTGCTCTTGTTTGCGCAATAGTTCTATTTTAGCTGTTGAAAAAGAAAATCTTTATAAAGCAAATTGGACTCTCTATTTAGATATGCCCCTGTGGTGTAGTCCGGCCAATCATCTTGGATTTTCGATCCAAGGACTCGGGTTCGAATCCCGGCGGGGGCATTATTTATATTAAACAAAAAACAAATAACATAACTGGGAGGTTAAAGTAAGAAAACAAAGGTTTTCTGAAGAAGAAAAAAATGAAAAGAAGTTCAAGACGCTGGAAGAAGAAAGGACAGATGAGATGGAAATGGCAGCGTAAAAGGATGAAGAAAGAGAAAAGGAAGAGAATCAAGAAATAATCTTAATTCTTATTTTTATCATATTATTGGCACTTTTACTGTAACTGTTTACAAACTTATATATATGAGGTAATTTAATCTATCATATTGTGAAAATGGCTGAAAATAAAAAAGTCCTTGTTGGCGGTCAGGCTGTCATGGAGGGCGTTATGATGAAAGGTCCTGAGGGCATAAGTGTTTCAGTCAGGAAAGTAGATGGTTCTATAGTCTCAAAAAAAGATTCGCTGCCAGGAGCTGATAAATTTTATCATAAGATGATATTTTTCAGGGGCGTTTATAATCTTATTGAGATGCTTGTTATAGGTATCAAAGCGCTGATATGGTCATCTAATCAGTTATTGGAAGATGAAGAAGATGAAGAAGAATTCGGCACTAAAGAGATTGTTCTGCTTCTTATAGTCTCTTTTGGATTTGCTCTTGCTTTTTTTGTAGCGCTGCCTTATTTCCTTACGCATATAATCGGGATAAGGGAGACATCAAATCCTATTTGGTTTAATATCGTAGATGGCATCATTAAAATCGCAATATTCTTTTTGTATCTTGTGTCTATCTCTCTGATGCAGGATGTAAAACGCCTTTTCCAATATCATGGTGCAGAGCATAAATCTGTGCATTGTTATGAGCATAAAGAGGAGCTTACTGTAGCGAATGTAAAGAAATATACTACAATCCATCCTCGATGCGGGACAAGTTTTATTATGATTGTGCTTTTTATCAGCATCATTATCTTTGCTTTGATACCTCCGGTAATTGATTTATTATTTAGCGGGTTTTCTGCATTGGGCTTTTGGGCGCAGAAAGGGATTTTGTTTCCATTAAGAATTGTTTTTATACCATTAATTGCAGGAATAAGCTATGAGATTTTAAGACTCAGCGCCAGGTTTGAAAAGAATATATTATTGAGGCTAATGACCACGCCTGGCTTGTGGGTGCAGAAAATTACCACTAGTGAGCCTGATGATCAGCAGATAGACGTTGCTATTGATGCTTTGAAAAAGGTATTGTAAACAAGCAAAATTTTATAGAGAACATTTATATACTATCTTTATTCTGTTTATTGAATGGATTATAGTCTTATATTTTTAGATCAGTTTGTTGTTATAATAGGCTCTGCTTTGATACTTTCATTTGTGTTTTTGCTTGGGGGATTATATTATATTGTCAAGCTTTATTATTTCCTGCAGATGTCTGGAGATATAAATAGGGCATCAAAGATTGTTCTGAAAATCTTCTTTTATGGCATATTTGGGCCAATAATAATCCTTTTTCTTGCAAATGATATAGCAATCCCTTTATTTGCAAGGCCTACTGCTGAACAGCTTGCAGCACATCAAGCTGGAACATTACATCTTTCATTGATTGAGCATAGTCTTAATACTGGTGCTTTGTATCTTGTGTTGGTCGCTATTATTGCGCTGACATGGGTGGCTTATTATTTTTATAGTAAGAATTTAAAGAAAGAAAGGGAAAAGAAGGAATTGGAAGAAGACCCATATAAGGAGCAGTATAAGGAGTATTAGAATGATTTGAAAAACCCCTAAACAATTTTTGGAAACTTGATTTAAGACTATTTTTGTCGTAGGACTGGGTTTAGGTCTAACCTCCCTTAATCTTTTGCTAAACTGCTTGCATTTAAGTGTAATAGTTTCTTGTCCGACGAGAAGTGAATGGTTAGGAATAATTCCTTAGATGTAACTGGGGACTTTTTCAAATTATTCTATTAGGTTGAACAGTATCTCCGAAAGTAATTGATTTCTAGATGATAGTATCAAAAACCGAAAGTATTATATACTAGTAGATATCTATTAGATATCTTATGAAGAAAGTTAAAATAACAAAAGCGAATAAGCTAACCATAGAAAACATCGAAGGTTTTGTTATTAGGTCTGTAACCCCATTTGGTACAAGTGCAAAAGTTAGTT
>JAYEPB010000012.1:0-22168 GCA_034723595.1 Nanobdellota archaeon | reverse complement strand
GATAAATAATGCTATCATAATTTTTTTCATTATATCACCTCTAATTGATTGATTTATTATAACTTGGGTATAATACCCTGATGCTTGCATCGGATTTAAATTCCAAGTTATAATGACAGAAAATCCTGAGGGATTTTCGCTTTATTAAGTCTAATTTCAAAATAAAGTTAAAGGTTTATTAATTTTGTGCTTCAAATTTCATATTTCTTTAAATTCTCTATTTTTGAATCCACTTCAGGGTTTCATCAAATAAAGCTTCTTCTGCTCCTTCTTCATCAAAACAATGCCCTGCGCCTTTTAATATCATAAACTCATAAGGAACCTGAATCTTATCGACAATTTTTTTCCAGTTATCCTTAAGCCTCCCCTGATCTGCGCAAATTATTTTTGTAGGCCTGGTTATTTTTTCCACTAATCTTGAGTCCAGATATTTCCACTCCTCAAACATCTGTTTTGATATGAGATACTCTATCGACCAACTCAGCACATATACATCCAATTCCTTGTTATAGGTTAATTTATCTTTCACTTTTCTTAATTGTATTGAAGGCTCCCATAGGACAACTGATTTTACTTTTTCCAGATCTGATAAAAGAATAACCGAACCGCCAAGACTATGGCCTACTAAATATATCTCCTGAAATTTATCATCAAAAAAGTTCACTACTGTATTCAAATCTTCAGCATGCATCTTAGTAGTGCAATCTGTAAGAGTTCGCCCTTTCTTTTCCCCACTGTACTGGTTAAATCTGAATGTTGTAAAATCTGTTTTTGAAAAAAACCTTGCTGCATTATAGAATTGGTGATCATTCTGACTTCCATTCAGGCCATGAACAAAAACAATTAGCTCATCACTCTTTTTTCTTTGATAATTCAATATTCCATAAATAATATGGTCATCCTTGGTTGGTATCTGTATTTTTTCTTCCATATAAAAAGGATAATGGTTCTCAATTTAAATAATTTTATATTTTTTCAATATATACAGAAAAGACAAGTTTTATATATCTGATATGCTTCAATATTATTTATGGGACGAGGCAGACCGCTTGGATCGAAAATAAGGCAGAACATTATTGAGATTCTTTATTTTATGAAAAGTGGATATGGATATGAGATATATAAGGTATATAGGGAGATATTTCCTAAAGTGACAATGAGGGTAATCTACTATCATCTCAGGAAAGGCCTTGCGATTGAAGAGTTTGCCATTGACAAAATCAAGAAAGAGAAAGGCGACTATTCATGGGGCGGAGAAGCTGAAAAAATATATTACAAGCTAGGCAATAATGCAAAGGCTATGATGAATTCTGATGTCAAGAAATATTTTGATAAAAAGAAAAAATGATTCCTAATCTCTTTTCAAAGGCAAGGATTCCTGATGAAATTCCTCTTCAGATGCAGGCAGCAATTAAAAAGCTCAGGAGATTAAAAAATAAGGAAGAATGCCTGAGATGCGCATATGATATTCTTGCGAAAAAGTATAGGGGAAAGCGGTGGAACACCTATACGCGATTCTTTAAGTTGTTTGATACCAATCTGGAAAGAATATGGAATAGAAGCGGTTTCTTGCATTGTACGACATTAAATTATCTTATGAGGATTTTATTGGTGAAAAGCGGTTTCTTTAAGAATGAAGACCTAAAATTGAGATGGTCTATGGTTTGGTATATCAGTCTACACCAGTATCTTAAAGTAAGAATAAACCCTAAAAGAGTGATTAATGTTGATTTATGGGGGAAATCCTATGGAGTCAAATTTGGAGACTATTCGCACGGATTCCATTAATTTTTCCATCTGCCTTTTTTAAGCTTTCTCACAAACCCAAACAGCGAAAACAATTCTCTCTTAGTCAAAAACGATTTGCCAATCAGCTTTTGCCATACAATCTTCTGTGTTTCTCTTTTATCTTTTGTAGAAAACTCTATCTCATCAAGAAGTTGATGCAACTCCTTAAAAAACGCATCTTTTTCTGTTTTCCCTGCAGGGATAATCTGCGTTCCAATTTTCTTCTCCCCTGATTCTGTAAATATCTCATATAGAAGTATAGTCAGAGCATGGCTTATATTAAATGTTGGATATTTTTCAAAAGCAGTAATTGTGCATACAAAATCACACATCCTAATCTCTTTGTTTGTCATGCCTGTGCTTTCCCTGCCTATAACAATTCCTATCTTAGACTTAGTTGAAATTCTTGCCAGGGTTTCTGCAAGCTGCCTTGGGGTGACATGGCTTCTGGGGATATTATAATCTGTACCAAGTTTAGCAGTAGTAGCTATAAGATAATCAAATTTGCTAAGGAGGTCAATGTCTCCAACAACAGCTTTTTTTACTATATTTTTAGCATGCACAGCCCTGTCCATTGCCTCTTTTGACATTATGTCGCATTTTGGATTGATTAGCACAAGCTCTTTAAATCCAAAATTTGCCATTGCTCTAGCTATTGCTCCAAGATTACCTGCATTCTCTGGCTCAATCAGTATTACTGATATCATGAATCTTCAATTAATTCAGAATTTATATACCTTTGGATTGGATACAGCAATCTAAAAAAACGCAGCAAGTATATTTACTGCAATTAGGATGAGGAATACAAAACTAATCTTCTTCCATATGGTCTCTGCTCTTTTTTTAGACATATATTTCTCAAGTGTGACAAGAAGCATTCTGCCTCCGTCAATAGGTCCAAGAGGAGCAAGATTAAACAGTCCTATGCCCAGGTTAAGCACAAATAGCCAGTAAATCAGACCCATTAGCCAAATGATAAATGCTCCTATATATCTTCCTCCAGAAAATGAGTCTTTTATGCCTGTATCCTGATTTACCATAACTCCAAGCATTGATAGGTTTTTATTTTCAGGATGTTGAGCTAATTCAATTTCATAATTATGTTCTGTTGTTGTTATGCTGATTGTGTCACCAGGGCTTGAATTTTGCAGCACCCCCATGAATTCATCAATACTGGTAATCTTTATGTCTTCTACTTGTGTGATGACCTCGCCAATTTCCATCCCTGCTTCTTCTGCAGGATAATTACTGCCTTCATCTATCAGTCCAGTTATTCCCACACCAGTATTTTCGATTACATTTCCTGCAATTGGTCCTGCCAACAGCATGAGCAGTCCAAGAGAGATGAAAGCGAGCAGTATATTTGAAAAAGGACCTGCTGCAAATACATCCAGCTGTTTCTTCCTGCTGGATTTCATAAGCTGTTTTTCATCAGGTTCAACAAATGCTGCAGGAAGGATAGGAATAATTATGTTAAGGAAAGCAAATCCACTTGATTTGATTTTCATCCCATGGAGTCTTGCATATATACCATGAGAGAATTCATGCACAAGAGCGATTATAAAAATAGAGATAATCCAATAAAAAAATGGCACATAGAATCCTCCTTTTACTTTAAAAGGCAGGACAAGAGCTACTCCTGCTGTTGCACCAGGGGAAGTTATGATCCTCCAAAGGTTATGCACAAGAGATATAACAATGACTGCCATGCCCAAGTAACCTATAGCGATACTTACATAAGATAACCAATGCAACGGCTTCTTGAATCTTTTAGCAAAAGTATCCATGGCTTTGACGCCAATCTGTGTCTTATACATTGCAAAATATAAGATAGGGAAAAATATCTTTTGTATGTGGATGTTTTTCCTCTTAATTATGAGAAAGATACTCATAAGAGTAAAGAATATTATTGCGCCAATTAATTGAACATCCATTTAATCATACCCTCTTTTTTAAAAAAATTTACCAAATCAAATTTTTTAAAATCCTACTCTATCCTATATAGTTATGCACTAAATAAAAGATTTGCGCAGCAAATCTTTTATTTCTTACGTACAACTCTCAATGCCTTGCTGTTGCACTTTCTGCATTTGACTTTTCCCTGTATCACAGACATGTTTGGAGCTTTGATTGACCTTTTACAATTCCTGCATACAAACTTGTTCTTGAAAAGCCTTTTTTCTGCTTCTATAAATTTTGCCATTTATTATCTCTCCTTTTGATTATTATTCAGTTTTTACTTGTTTCATGACCTTGTCGCTAAGGATTACCCAATAAAGTACAGTGCATCCATCAACTATCTGGTCTTTAAGATCTTCAGGAATATTAAGATCAAATGTTTCATAGCTTTCAGAGTCCATTACACTTGCTGTGCTGCCGTTTATTGATAGCACCTGAGCGTTTCTCTTGTCGATTATTGGAACTTCTACATTATCATGGCCAGGTGATAAGAGAACCCTTTTTTTTCCGTCAATCAAGCCAATGCCTGTCAGCCTTACTTTTGCATGACCATGCTTTCCTGGTCTTGATGTCTGTGTATCATTCACCCTACAAGCGACTCCGTCAATGACGATGTAATTTCCTTTTTGTAATGTTCCGATTGAAACTGGTTTTGTTCCTGTCATAATTATTCACCTTTCTAATTAATTAATAACCCACAGTCTTTTAAAAAAGTTTCTAAAGTTTTCTAATTTGACTATTGTTTTTTAATCTGACTATTAGCCTGATTACAGCTTCACTTGATTGTAAGCCTTGCGAGCTTGATATCATCAGCTTTCACAGTCTTTCTTCCTGCATGGTTCGCAAGCCTGATTGCTTGTTTGCCTGTCATCTCTCCAACTTCTTCCAGCACGTTTCTAAGCGCAGCTTTTGCCTCATCAGAGACTCTGTCCGCACCGCAGTTCTTAAGCAGTTTTTCCATTGCTGCCAAAGGCAATACTCTTTTTGCCATTTTTCCCTCCTCTTTTGCTTATTTTTATGCAAATTAATCTTTTTCTATTTTAATGTGTAAATTAGGTTATATTTAAAGCTTATTATTTTAAACAAGGTTTATTAGGAAATATCAAAAAAATCCAAATCTTTTTTTGGCTTTAAATGGATTTCCGGGATATCTAAGAACCTTTCTCTTGCCTGAGCCCTTGAATGCTACATTCCTCTTCCAGCTTCGCACATGGCGCGCAATCTGTTTTTCTATATCCTCGCTGTTTTCAAATTCTTTTTCTGTCTTCTTGAATAATATAGAATGATGCAGGTTTCTTCCGTTCGTAACTTTGAACTTATGAACCTTATGGAGCATTTCATGGAACATGACAAAATCAAGCAGACGCTTATCAGATTCTTCAAATATCCTGCTGATTGATATTGTATCAGAATGGTAATCATAAGATCCAAGCTTTCTTGTTGAATGCTGCCCCCATTTTAGATTTGGATTTTCAACCATTCCCAGGAAATATGATTCATTCACACGGAGAAATGATTCCTCAAGAGCAGGCTCTGTCATTGTCTTTGGAATTGCTGTATGCAGATTCTTTATGAAAAGGTTATAAAGATCCATGTTTATGGTGCTTTTTTTTGTCTTGAAGACCTTTGCAAGAAGAGATTGGAAAAGACCTATCCTAATATCCTCATCCACCAGCCGCCAGTCCCTGCTCAGCCCGAATACCATTGCTTTAGGAGTATATCTGACATTAGCATTGTAGCTGCTGAACTTACCAGAATACTTGATTTTAAGATCATGCTTTAGTTCTTTATCTGGAAATAATCCCTTGAAAGCCCTTTCTATTATGTTCATTATTTATGGATAATAATCTAAGTTAATAAATCTTTTCTATGTTATGTTATTAGTTTGAGTTCTTATTAGGAATAATTTCAAAGGATTTATGGTTATTGTTTGGTAATTCTTTGAGAGCAGTAATTTTTATATTTACGGCAATATATTTCATAAAATTAAGGGGTAAATTGGAGATGACAGAAAGAATATCTGGCATGAAAGATAAGATTATATCTAAAAAAGGGTTATTAAAGAAAAAGTAGAATTTTATTGTCATTTCTATGATTTATAAAAATCAAAGCAGAGATTCTAAAAGTAGTAATTATCCATGATTAAAAGGTCCATTAAATGAGGGATTAAGATATTTTCTTGATGGCATCTCAAAAATATATTTCCTCTCTGATTTGTAGTCCATAATTACATGAGTTTCAGATTCAATAATAGCGCCGGTCTGGAATAACCCATGATTGAATGTTTTATTTGCTTTTGCATCTCCAACTTCAGCTTTTAATATTCTATAAATACCATCCTCTTTTTCTACATATTGCGTTAGTTTAGGAAACTCTTTTTTATAAGGAAGAACACATTCTAAGTTACCTGCATCAAATCTCATAACAATATCACCTCTAAAATCTTTGTCAGTTTCTTCTAAAGGCATTGAATTATAAATAATTCCATATTTTTCAAGTTGTTTTATCCTATCATTTAATTCCATCTTGATAATAGGATTTATAAGGAGATATATAAAGATTCTGTTTATTCTGCTTACTTTTTCTACAAATATTTATATTTATGCGAGTAAAAAAGATTTAAACCAGAATAGATTTAAACTTTCAGAATTTCTGATATATTAATTGCAGTAGATACAATATAATACTATATAACCTAGTTTATTTCGAGAAAGACTACTTCCAAGTGCAAACAAATCTTTAAATATCCCCCACCTATAAATGTTTTTTATGAAATATTGTTTTGGCAAGATAAAACGTCAGTTTTGTATGGCAATAATGATTCTCTCTTGTATTATTATCTGTTTTATCCTGGCTTTTTATGAATCTTTTAGAGTTTTGACCCATATTATTTACATTCCTATTACTTTAGCCACAATATGGTGGGGAAATAAAGGGATATCAGTTGCTGCTTTTTTTGGAACTCTTGTGATTATCATTAGCCTTATATTTGAAGCTGCCCCCCCTCTTTATCGTAGTCTACTAATGGCTGCCATTTTTATAATAGTGGGATATCTTGTAGGTAGATTAAGTGGTGAAAGAGAGCTGGAGCATGATTTATCCAGATTGAAAGATAAAGTAATAAAAGAGACTAATCGTAAAAATAAAAAATAGTTTTAATCTATTCTGAGATCTTAATTTTAAACATTGGAGATTATAAATTTAGATATTATGCTTATCCAAAGATTTAAGAATCAATCCCAACCAGGGAGTGTAATGTGTTGGATTTGCCAGAATATCAGCTTTCAATTCATCAAGATTTACCCATTTGAATTCTGAAACTTCTTTTCTGTTTGGAATTGGTATCTTGTTTGAAATTCCTACAAAAACATGGTCTATCTCATTTTCAGTAAGACCATTTGCAAAATCTACGCAGTATCTGAAAGAGAATACCTTTTTAAATTCGCAGTCTTCACATCCCACACCCATCTCTTCTTTCAATCGCCTGGAGGCTGCATCTTTAAGAAGTTCACCTGGCCTTGGGTGGCTGCAGCATGTATTTGACCACAGCCCTCCGCAATGATATTTGTTCTCTGCCCTCTTCTGCAATAACAATTGGCCTTGTGAGTTAAAAATAAGGACAGAGAATGCTCTATGAAGTCTTCCTAGCCTATGGGCTAGCAGTTTCTCTTCTGTTCCAATTTCGTTATCATTTGCATCTACTAATATCACTCTTTCTGATTCCATATTAAACACCTATTTCTGTTAAATTGATATCACCAGTTTATGCTCGCTTTCTGGATATATTGTGACTTCTTCACCTTTTTTAAGTTTTAAGAAATTAATTATCTTTTTAGGCAGTCTAATGTCTAATGTTAATCCTGCCTGACCTATTTTCGTTTTTACTTGTAAACCCCAAATTTTCTTTTGCATGCAAGCTTATTTGTATTATCATTAAAAAATCAACTAATAATTTATAATTATTTGTAATTACAAATACTCTTTAAATCTTTCTATTCTTGATTCTCCATCACTTATTTCTTAAAAGAACCAATCAGAAAAGAAAGAATCTTGTTTTCAGCTTTTCTTACATGGGCTTGAAATGTAGAAAAAGAAAGCTTAGCTATTTTTGCTAATTTATCAAGACTTATTTTTCGCGGATAATTATAATATCCAAATTCCAAAGCAAGCTTCAATGCATTTTCCTGTTTTGCTGTCAATTCAGGGAGGATTGTAAGGAAACCAAAATTCTTTATTTTTCTTTTATGAAGACTTAAGAGTTTCAGATCATAAACCTCCTTTCCAATGTTTATAATATCTTCAATAGCATCCCTTTCTAATGAAAATATTTCCCATTCTTCCCATCCATCCTTATGAAAAATTATTGGCTTATGATGAATTATTGCAGGATTATAGAATGAGTTGACATATTTTTTTTCTTCTTCATATATATCATGTGAACTAATCATTGTAAAGAAGTCCCCTTCCCTTTCAAGAAGTTCTATCTTCCTTCCTTTTTTTGCTTCCTTTAACCTCATTAAGTCAGAAAAAAATTTATTCTTATTGTCTCCGCGAATGATTCCAGCAACAATAAAAAAATACCTGTTTTTCTTGATATAGTAATTTACAGGATAATAATAAAGCTCAACCTTATTCTTTTCCACAAGTTTTCTGAATATATTATGTTCATCATATATTTTAAATTTGCATAGCCACATATTGATGCGATAATTATCGTATTTATAAATCTTTGTTATTGTTTATTTATATTACACCTGAACAGGATACCTGAGAATAGCTCCGACTTTGCCTATATCCCTTAACTGCACTCCTTCTCTGGTCTCTGTAGAAATAATCTTGACAGTTGTTCCGACTTTCTGCGCTTCTTCATCGAATTTATCAATCTTCTTGTCTCCAAGAGATTCAGAAAGCAGCAGTGTAGCGACTGCACCTACCTGAAGCTGTTTCATGACCTCTTCTTCTCCATATCCTACTAATTCCGGAGTTTTGGCAAGAGTCTCAAAGAACTGTAGCATGGCTTTTTTCTCATAAGCCAGTTCTTCTGACGCAAGAACATCCTGGCTTCTGTCAAGCAATTCCTGAAGTCCAAAAGGTCCTGTATAGCTGAGATCCTTGATTGCGATTATCTTCTTCTTTACATCATTGGTGATATATCCTGATTCGACAAGATCATATTTTGTAGGGCCTGGTCCGCCGACAATGATGCCCTTAAGACCTTCTTTACCAAGATAAGCCTCTTTCATAAGCTCAGCGATTTTTTTATAGAAATCTTTTGCAGCATCTTCTCTTATTCGCATGTATCTTGCTGCGGAATTATGGACAAATATACCATTTGCTATAAAGCTTTCATTTTTTACTGAAATATCGACCATGCTTGCATGCTTGTTTATTACTTCAATATTATTAACCTTAAGAGGAATAATAGGAATATCTTCAATTATTTTCCTTATTTCAGCTCCAGAAACAACTATCTGCCTTACATAACTTGTTTTAGATTTATTCTTTATTGTATTAGCTAATCTAAGTGATTTTTCCTCTGATATGAATCCGACATATTTGTTAAATTTCTCTAATGATTCTTTCTCACTGACTTGTATTGAATATCTTATGTTTTTGCTGTATGGATTTGCCTTATTATCATACTCATAGACAGAACAGATTATTCCAAATCTGAGAAGCAGCATTTGTGTTTGACGTACAAGAAGATTGTTATTCATACTTAATCCAAGCTTCATTCCACTGATATATCCTTCTGCATCAAATAATCCTTTAAGAAAATGGGCAACCACATCATCCTTAGACCTCATAATAAGGTCAGGAACCATTGTATTTCTTGCCTTTTTGATTTCAGGAAATATACTCTTAATTAATCTTACTAATGGTCTGCTTGTAATTCTGAGTTGATGATAATTTTTGCTCTGCCTAAATCTATAACTTAGTGTCGTACGGAATAACTTTTCAGCAAGACTTTTATAATAAAATGCAACATCCTCATTTTGTTCAAAGAATGATATCCTATCCTTTTCTATAGAACCATCTCCTATTAAGTAGCCCAAAACTCGCGCCAATGATGTACTTAGCGTTACTGGAAGCCTTATTTCTTTATAAAAGTAAGCTGAACAATATTTTTTTAAAAATACATTGAAATCAATATCCAGTTCATTACAAATATTTTTTAGGTTGCTCTTACTGACATTTCTTTTACCTAATTCTATAAATGAAATTGCAGTTTGTGTGAGTTTTAGTTTTTTTGCCAACTCCTTTTGCAATAATTTTTGCAGCCTTCTTTTTTTTATAATCAGTTCTCTTCCTTTTTTATTTATTGTAAATGAATTATGATATTGCTTTGAATCAATCTTTTGCATCCTGCCTTTGATCTCAATTTTTTCAGGCATTATCAGATAATCTCCTTTTTTTAATTCCTCAGCAGCTTTTGTTGTAATGCCTTTATTCGTAAAAACAAAGAATAAATGGTCTTTTGAAGATTCTAATTCCAATGCAGGATTTTTTGTATGAATCTTGTATATCTGAGTCTTTTTCGTTTCCCATTTATCTGTAACTATGGAATCTTCTATCAATTTTCTATTAAGATCCATGCTTTTTAGTGCATCTTGATTATGTACAAACTTAATCTTTTTAAGAGAACCATCAGATAATTGCACAAGGGAAGAAGGCATAAGGCACTGTCCTCCAGCTTTTGTTTTTCCAGGCACATTAGATCTTGTTTCTGAAATAGGGATTATGGATTTTCCTTTAAGCAGCGCAATCTGGCCTTCCCTCCTGTCCATCACAACAAGACCATATACTTCTTTTGTTTCAAGCATGTCAAGCAATGGATCTAGAACAAATTCTTTATCGCATCTGTATATCCTTATATTAAGTGGCACTGGAGGTTCTATGCTCCAAACCTTAACATCACTCTGACCTTCACGTTCAGCAACATTTCCACTGAATACAGCAAGGCCATTTTCAGGAGTCTTTGTGAAAAGCTTCAGGTGCTGAAGCATTTTTTCTAGGGCATCAACCACATTCTTTCTTGTCGCTGTTGATTTTATGTTTGTTGCTGTTCCTTGTTCCTGTGAGATGTGATTAATAATCTTATTTAGGTCATATCCCTGCGGAACATAGACTGTAACTAATTCTGTATGCCTTCCCTTATATGTTCCAAGTTCCTTGAGAGTTATCTTAAGATCTCGCTTTTCTTTAGCAGTGATTGCCATATGGCAAGTGAAATGATGAGAGTTTATAAAAGTTGGGTTTGGATTTTTAAGAGCATGATTAAAGGATTACTCCTGATTAGGAATCACACGATAGAAAGATTTAAATACTAATCTAATATTTCTAAACCTATGCAGGATGTGCTTGTTTTAGAAGACAATTCATTGATTTTAGATATCATTATTAAGGATATTAAGGCAATTCCTGAAATCTCTTATGCTGTACTTTCTAATGGAGATTATTTTCAGGAATATCTAGCAGCAAATGGACCTGCTAAATTAAATTTTTTGGATGATAGAGTTCCTTATGATTATAAGGGATTTGATAACCATTTTATTAAACATAGTACACAAATATTTGAACAAAATCCTAATGTTAAAGTATTTTATATTGGAAATAAACCAGAAAATGAAGTACATGAATATTGCAATCACCATAATATTTCTATGATAGAAAAATTAGAAATTCAGGATATCATTAAAAGAGAATTTCATAAGTAAATATCAAGATTCAAATATTAATTCTCCTCGATACGCTATTTATTTCTCAATAATTCATTTAAAAAGATTACTAAAGATTTAAAAATAATTACTAGTAATTTCTGAGAAATTAAGAAATTAACCGAAAGATTTAAATACTCTGGCGACACTAGCTATATAAATTAGTATGTTATGATAATTAAGTAAAGACAATAATTAAAAACTGGAGCATGCGGAAAAATAGAATTTGTTTCTTTATCGCAAATCAGCTCTACACGAATAGGTGATTATTATGCGCGAAGGATTTGTAAAAAAATGCCCAGAATGTGGCGGAATTAATCTGTTCATAAACAAAGAAAAAGGAGAGGTTATCTGTAAAGACTGCGGTCTTGTTGTGGAAGATAAGATGGTTGATTTTGGTCAGGAATGGAGAGATTTTGATAGTGATACATCTCAGAGGCACAGGAGAACTGGAGCCCCTATGACCTATACTCAGTTTGATCAGGGTCTTGGTACTGAGATTGGACAGAAATCAGATATCTATGGTCTTGGAGGACCTGAAAGAAGCAGATTTCTCAGATTAAGGAAATGGCAGTATAGAATCTCTACAGCTATTGAAAGGAACCTTAAGCTTGCTTTGGCTGAACTCAAAAGAGTGTCTTCATATCTCAAGCTGCCTAAATCTGTTGAAGAAGAAGCTGCAAGAATCTATACTCTTGCTGTCCAGAGAGGACTTGTAAGAGGCAGGAGCATGGAATCTGTTGTTGCTGGCGCATTGTATGCTGCATGCAGGAGACATGAAGTGCCAAGGACTCTTGATGAGCTTTCAGAAGCTTCAAGTATTGATAAGAAAGAGATTGGAAGGACATATAGATTTGTAACCAGAGAACTTGGTATTACCGTACTTCCAAGCAACCCATCAGATTACGTAGCAAGATTTGCTTCCAGCCTGAAACTTAATGCAGAGACACAGTCAAAAGCAGTAGATATACTTGATGCTGCACAGAAGGCAGAACTGACATCAGGGAGAGGTCCGACTGGAATCGCAGCTGCAGCTTTATATGTATCAGCCTTGATACATGGTGAAAAAAGGACACAGAGAGAAGTTGCTGATATAGCTGGCGTAACAGAAGTCACAATAAGAAACAGGTACAAAGAGCTTCTTGAGGAACTTGATCTTGAGAAAGAGATTAAGAAAATCAAGAAGAAAAGGTAATCAAAAATCCTTTTT
Organism: Nanobdellota archaeon; assembly: GCA_034723595.1. Lineage (GTDB taxonomy): Archaea > Nanobdellota > Nanobdellia > Woesearchaeales > JAGLGH01 > JAGLGH01. Next base: position 9,493 of record JAYEPB010000012.1, on the reverse strand, counting down.
TCTATCTATTTCTATATCTGATTCAAGCTTTTTTATTTGCTTCTTCAGTTCAATCATCTTGAGTTCTCTGCCCACAGTAAGATCATGGAATCTTTCCAACTCATTAACCCTTTCCAGAAGTTGCTGATTTATCTTATTTAACTCTTTTGTCCTTTCTTTGACCCTTCTTTCAAGCTCTTTTGCATATACTCTGATTTTAGATTCTGCTTCTCTTATTTCTGTAATATCCCTTATAAAACCCCAGATGCCTTTTGGCTTTCCATCCTTATCTTTAATAAGATATGCCCTCATCTGGGCAGGAAATATTGTTCCATCTTTTCTTATGAACTCTTTTTCATAAAGATCAGAATAACCTCTTTTTATCACTTGCCTTTTGAATATCTTTTCTTCTATTGGATGACATTTTTTTGGGGAAAAAAATACAAGATAATTTTTGCCTAACAATTCTTTCTCAGTATATCCAAGCATCTCAGGAAAAGAAGAATTAAATTCATGAATTTGATAGTTCATATCAATCCTTGCATACCCATCCTGGCTTCCTTCATATAATGCCCTGAATTTTATTTCAGATTTTTTAAGATCTTCTTCTACCTGCTTTCGTTCTGTGATCTCCTGCCCTTGGGCTATGGTTGCAATAATAGTTTTGCCGTCCTCAGCACAAATATTTGCCGAGTTCCATAGTGCCAGCCTGACATCTCCATCTTTATGAAGAATAGGAATCTCCACAGACTTCCAGTATTCACCAACTGATGTACCTGCAATCTTGCTAAGTGATTCTTTTCTGCTTTCTTTAGGGAAGAGGATGTGCAATTTTTTACCGATGATATCTTTAGCATTCCATCCTGTAAGATGCTCAAAGGCATGATTAAATCTTGTAATCCTAAACTTTTTATCCCATACAATTATAGGAGCATTAGCATAATTAAACAGGCTTTCCAGATAATTAGTTGTCTCACGCAGATTTTCCTCTGCCTGCTTCCGCTCTGTAATTTCCTGCCCTTGAGCTATGGTTGCAATGATAGTTTTGCCGTCCTTAGCATAAATGTTCGCTGAGTTCCAGAGTGCCAGCCTGGCATCTCCGTTCTTATGAAGAATAGGAATCTCCACAGACTTCCAGTATTCCCCAGCAAGAGTACGCTCAATTTCGCCCAAAGACTCTTGCCTGCTTTTTTGAGGAAAAAGTATGTGCAGTTTTTTACCGATGATATCGTTAGCATTCCATCCTGTAAGATGCTCAAAAGCATGATTAAATCTTGTGATCCTGAACTTTTTATCCCATACAATGATAGGAGCATTAGCATAATTAAACAGGCTTTCAAGGTAATTAGTTGTCTCCTCCAGTTTTTCCTCTGCTTTTCTTCGCTCTGTCAGGTCATTGCCAATGCGTATTACTCCTACACATTTGCCATTTTGGTATATAGGTTTATTTGTCCAGGCTATAAAAACTTCTCTACCATCTTTTGTCATATTAATATGCTCATGCTGTGAATACTTTTCTGGGTTTGCGCATACTTTTTTAGCTACAGACATTAATCTTTTTGGCATGATGGTTCCAACTACAGATTTACCTATTAGCTCTTCTTTTTTGTATCCAAAAAATTTTTCAGCAAACTCATTTAAGAAAATTATTCTGCCTTTTATATCGACTTTTAATATCAGACTGTTTGCATTTTCGACAAGGTATTTATATTTTCTTTCACTTGCCATCAGATCTTCTTGTCTTTTTTTGCTTTCAGTAATATCTGTAATCTGCCCAATGATGTGTTTTATTTTTCCCTTGCTGTCAAATATAGGTATAGTGATAGTTTCAAAGAATATACCTCTTGTTTTCAGCGTAATCCCATACGCCAATCCAGATTCTATTTTCTTTGATTTTAAAGTTTTTATGCAGGCATATTTTTTTTCTTTCTTTGTTAAAGATTCGCATGGTTTTCCAACTAAACTCTTTAAGTTGCCAAACCACTGCTGAAATCTGTTATTTGCCCAGATAATTCTTGCTTTATTATCCATCAGAACAAGACCGAACTGAACTTTATTCATTATAGCATCTAAAATTATAGGCTCTTTAATATGCTCAATATCTTTTTTTGACATATTTAACAAATTTATAACCCCTTCCTTTATTAATTTTTGGTTTCTATTTTAAAATATAAACAATAATATCTTCAAAAAATAAATGCTGTCTTGCTATTTCATTATATGTAAAACCATTCTTTTGAATGATTCTATTTACATCATTAGTCCTTGTCAGAGATGAAAAGAGCAAAAGTATTTCGCCTTTTTCTGCAAGATAGGCTTTTGCATCTGAAAGGAATTTCTGGATAAGCTCATAGCCTTTTCTGCCTCCTGTTGTGGCAAGCTGGCTGTCCTCAGGCTCATCTTTATCAAGCGGAAGATACGGCGGATTGAATATAATAAGGTCAAATTTTTCATTCTTTTGTATATTTGAGAAAAGATCAGACTGCCTGAATTCAATGTTGCTCTTATTTATTGTCTTGCAGCAGTGTTCGATAGCTTCAGGATTGATATCAACAGCAATCACCTTATGCGCATATCCTGCTGCTTCAACAGCAAGCAACCCTGAACCTGTGCCCATGTCCAGGACAAGATTTTTTCCGCGAGCATAGTGCTTGATATGCTTCTTCAATAGCAAGGAATCCTCTGCTGGTTCGTATATCATTCTTATCAGAACTTCTTAAATAAGTCTGTGGCTGTAGCCCCTATTGATGCTGGAAACGAGACACATATGACAATCTTGACTATATTATAATATGTACCATTTGCTATGATATGATCTATGTTATAGAGCAGCACAAGAGTGATGCATACTATGAGGGAAACAAGATAAGTAGTTGTTATACGCTTGATAAGAAACTGAACAAAAGGCCTTTCCTTCTTGTTCTTGACTCTGGAATATCCCATATAATATATCTCTGCTGAAAGGATAACCAAGGTGACAAACAGGATAAGTATCAAATGCAAGGTATCAAGTTTTTGGCTTATGAGCAATAGATTGCCCTTAAATAAAAAGCCGGCAGCAACAAGAAACGCACCATAAAAAGATATGATAATATCTTTACTTGAGAAGTGTTCAATCTTATCGCTTTCTTTTTTAGCAACCATATCATTCATTAAATAGCTGCTAATATTTATATTTTACTGATTAAACAGCTTATATAAGAATTCAAAAATGCATGTAAGAAGATAGAATGCTATGATAATAGGCAAGATTTTTATTATGTTGAATATCAATAATGTACCTAATACAGAAAAGCATGGTTTTGCAGCAATAGGGCAATACCTCAGAGTTTGCGCAATATTATAATAATGGAATTGCAACAGAAGAATTATCAATCCGTTTGCTATATATTTAAATTTACTGAATCTGAAGAACTCCATCCATGCCATAAAAGCATAGCAGATAAAGTATTATTTAAATCTGTTGATAATGACAGTATCTCATTTGAATACACTGTTACCATAAAAAAGTATTTGATTTATGACCTTTCATCATTTTTGATTCTGGATTCATATAAGGCACCATTCTGTTGTCCAATTCCATAATTAAAACAATTCTTGACTCTGGCTTCCTCAGTCATAATTTTGTTTTGTTTAGAATCATTTATACAAAAATAATCCATATATTGATACAGATAATCGTTTACCTGATTGTCAGATATTGCATCTATTATTTTTTCTATATCAATTTGACCATTTATGTAATCTCTTTTGAAGAATAATGGTTTTGATCCTCTTATATTACATAAATAATCATGAAAACCAGCAAATTCTGCATATAAATCTGGATCTTTATAATAAAGCTTATTGTCTATTATTTTAAATTCATCTTCAATATCTTCACTCTTGAAAGCAATAAATTTCTCAAGATTAGCTTGCAGATTTATTTTTCTTAGTTGCAGTTCTAATATCATTTAATATATCCCATACTAATCAAAAAAGTATAACCTGTATATATAAATATTTATTTCATATAAGTAATAAGCCTTAAACCTGAACATTTAAAAACATTAACATTATTGTTATCGCATGCCAATCTTTAATAGTGTATCAAAGAAAAAGCTGGCAGGGCTGAAGCAGTGGTATTCTGAACAGCTGAAACAGAAGGATAAAGAGATTGCTGAGCTTAAGTCTAAGAACAGTGCACTTCTGAAAGCTGCACTCAGTCAAAGCCAGAAGCTTGAGGACATGAAACTTAAATTTGAAAGCGCAGTAAAAAAGGCGAGAAAACAGAAATTTTCTTGATTGATTTTCACCAAAAAATAGCCAGGTATACATTTCTCCTCCTAAAAAATGGCAAGATATATAAAGGTCATTGATGTCAATATATTTTGGGTTGTAGGGGAGTGGTTTACAACCTTCCTTTAATTTTCTTTTCTTATTGATTTTTGGTATTCTTTTATCAGGGAATAAAACTGAAGTTCATGTACACCATCATAAATAGAATTCAACTCACTTCTCATCACACAATCTCAATATCTCATCCCATTTTATATCAATATGCTGCTGTATCTCTTCAATCAGATGTTCATTTCCTGGCTTGAAGACATGCCTGAATCGACCCTGTGGCTTTAAGAAATCTGCAATTGGAATCATTTTTGCTGGCTTGTAATTCAGTTTATAAACTCCATTCTCAATTTCATACAAAGGCCAGAATCCTGTATCAACTGCAAGCTTGGCTATCTCTATTGTTTTTGCAGGATTAAATTTCCATCCAAGAGGGCATGGAGAAAGGACATTGATGAATGCAGGTCCGTCAGCTTCAAAGGCTTTCTGAGCTTTATTAAAAAGGTCATTCCAGTTGTGCACAGATGCCTGAGCTACATAAGGGATATTGTGGGCTGCGACTATCTTAGTAAAATCCTTTCTGAACTCCTGCTTGCCCTGCATGACTTTGCCTGCAGGCGCAGTTGTTGTGGATGCACAGTAAGGTGTTGCTCCGCTTCTTTGCACACCTGTATTCATATAAGCTTCATTATCATAACAGACATATACAATGTTATGGCCTCTTTCAAGTGTACCTGACAATGATTGCAAGCCTATATCATAAGTGCCTCCGTCACCGCCGAATGCGAGAAATTTTATATCTTTCTTTATTTTGCCTTTCTTCTTAAGAACTCTGAAAGCAGTCTCTACACCTGACAGTGTCGCAGCAGCATTTTCAAAAGCATTGTGGATAAAAGGAACTTTCCAGGACGTAAAAGGATAAATAGTAGTAGTTACTTCAAGACAGCCAGTGGCATTTGCTACAACTATGGGATCATCTGTTGCTGCCATTACAGTCCTTACTATAATTGGCGCTGCGCAGCCTGCGCATGTCCTATGACCTGGAGCCAGCTTTTGCTTTTTTTCTGCAAGTTCTTTAAGTGATACCATTTTATTCTTTTTATTTCCTCAATCCGATATATTTTTTTCCTTCTTCTATATTTCCTGCAAGCATCTCTTCAAAAACCATTTCTATATGTTTTTCAGTTATATCACGACCACCTAATCCATATAGATAACTTTGAAGCATTGGTTTTTCTTCAAGACTATATAATGAATTCATGACTTCAGCAAATAAAGGAGCAAATGCTCCGAATGATGATGACCTGTCAAGCACTGCTGCATATTTTATATTTTTTAAGCTTGCGGCAATCTCCTTGTAAGGGAAAGGTCTGAATAATCTGGGCTTGATAACACCAACTTTGAGACCTTGTTCTCTCATCTTATCAACAACAGCTTTTGCAGTACCTGCAGTAGAGCTCAGCACTATGATAACAGCCTCAGCATCTTTTGTCTTGTATTCTTCAATATAAGAATATTTGTTTCCAGTCAGGCCGGAAAGTTCTTTTCCAATCTTTAGATACTCTTTTTTCGCCTTACCCATTGCCTCTTCCTGTTGATATTTTGTCTCAAAATAATAATCCTGAAGCTGGAGAGGTCCGTATGTTACTGGATTATCAACATCAAGAAGACATTTATCTGGTTTTCTTATTCCTATAAATTTTCTAATAGTATTATCATCATAGATTGTTACATTCTGCACGCAGTGGCTGGTGATAAATCCATCCTGCATCACCATTACCGGAAGATTGACAGATTCCGCAAGCCTCAATGCAAGAAGCGTGTTTTCATATATCTCCTGCGCAGTTTCGCAGTATATCTGTATCCAGCAAAGATCTCTTGTGCCCATTCCATCTGCATGATCGCAGTGGATATTAATTGGTGCTGACAATGCCCTGTTTACTATATTCATCACAATAGGAAGCCTTAACCCTGATGCAACACCTACAACTTCCCACATCAAAGCAAGTCCTGCTGAGGATGTCGCAGTCATTGCCCTTGCACCAGCTGCTGATGCACCGACAGTGGCTGACATTGCAGAATGTTCAGATTCTACTCTAATCATCTCAGTATTGACAATTCCATCAGAGACAAACTGCGCGAATTTCTGGGCAATTGGAGTCTGTGGAGTAATAGGATAAACAGGAACTACATCTGGATTAATCTGCCTCATAGCCTCTGCAGCAGCATCTGCTCCTGTATAAGGAACATCCTTGAATTTAGTTTTATTTTCCATTGTTTTTTTCAAATTCGCTTTCTGGTACCATTTTTATGCATTTGACTGGGCATTGGTTTGCGCATATTCCACAGCCTTTGCAATATTCAAGATCAATCTCCCCCCTTTTGCCTTCCTTGACCATAATGCAGTTTTCCGGGCAATAATGCACACATATAAGGCAGTTGATGCATTTAGATTCATCTATGATTGGTCTTTGCGCTTTCCAGCTGCCAGTCTTGAACTTGGCTGACGAGCCTGCTTCTGTTATCATCCCACCAATTGGGATTTCTCCTGCACCTTTTTTTTTCTTATCTTTCATGTTATCTTATAAGCCTCTTCACTCATCTTTATATTAGCTTCAGTTTTATCTTTGCCTAATTTAGCAAAAAAATGATTTTTTATTATTTTTTGAAGTTCTGAAAACCTAACAATCCCTGTTGCTTTCACAAACCCAGCAAGCAGAGCAATATTAGGAATATTCTTCTTAAGATATTTAAAAGATAATCTGGTTCCGTCAACTATCACAATCTTCCCTTTAAAGCAGTCAATTTCTCCTCTTATAGTTTCAGGATTCTTGCTTGAATTTATCACAAGTATGCCATCATCATCAAGTCCCTCTGCTACATTTACAGTCGAAAGAAGAGTTTCGTCAATAACTATCACCATATCTGGATTTGTGACTGGAGCATATGTTGTTATCTGTTTATCTGATATTCTTACATAAGTCCTTACTGGCGCGCCCATCCTTTCAGGACCGTATTCAGGAAATGCCTGTATATTTTTTCCCTGCAAAAGTGCAGTTTCCGCCAGAATCTGGGCAGCAGTCTTTGCTCCTTGACCTCCGCGCCCATGGAACCTAATCTCCAATAATGAGTTTGACATCTTACTGTAAATATGTTAAAGGTAGTATATAATCTTTTCGGTGAAATCAAATCCTTACCAAAAAGAATATAAACCAGTGCTATTATTAGATATACGGGTGGTAAATTGGGAAAGGTTCATGTTCTTGACGAAGTGCTGATTAATAAGATTGCTGCTGGAGAAGTTATTGAAAGGCCTGCTGCTGTAGTGAAAGAGCTGATAGAGAATTCTATTGATGCTGGAGCAGACCAGATTTCTATTACTATAGGCGAAGGCGGCAAATCATACATCAAAGTGCATGATAATGGCTGCGGTATGGCAAAAGAAGATGTTGTTATGTCAATACAGCGTCACGCAACAAGCAAGATAGAACAAAGTGAGGATCTTTTTGCAATAAATACTCTTGGCTTTAGAGGAGAGGCTCTTGCAAGCATTGCAGCAGTCTCGCGCATGAGAATAATAACAAGAAACAAAGAGAGTGAAGAAGGAACTCAAATAGATATGGAAGGGTTTAAAATCAGGTCTATAAAAGAGATAGCCTGTCCAAGTGGAACAATTGTTGAAGTATCTTCCTTGTTTTATAATACTCCTGCTAGGAAAAAATACATGAAAGCTATCAGTAGTGAGCATAATGCAATTGTTGATATTGTCACAAGGTATGGACTGGCATATAAGAATATCTTCTTTAAGCTTTATCATGGCAAAAAGCTTGTCCTGAACTGTCCTAAAACTCCTAATATGCTGAATAACATAGTATCAATTTACGGTTCTGAACTAGGAAAGAATCTGCTTAAGCTTAATTATAAAAGCAAAAATCTCAAACTTAAGGGGTATGTAAGCAAGCCAAGCATGACACGAGGAGATAAAAGCCAGCAGTCTATATTCCTGAATGGAAGGTATATCAGGAACAAAGCTATAAGCAGCGCGCTTTATGAGGGATACCATTCACTGCTTTTTACAGGCAGGCATCCGATTGCTGTGCTTTTCATAGATATGGATATAACCAAAGTAGATGTCAATGTCCATCCTACAAAAGATATAGTAAGGATAGAAAATGAAGATAGGATTTATAATGATTTAAAGTATGCAATAACATCTATACTGGAGAGCGCTAATCTGATTCCTTCTGCAGGCATAAATTTTAATCCTAATGTCAAGGCTACAAAGATGTATGATTTTGCAAAAGATAAGCAGAAAGTCCTTGAGACAAAAGAAGTTCCTGCTGCTGTTTATGTAAAAGATAATGATGCTGAAACTAAAACAGAAGTCAAAAATGCTGAAGAAAGTGATATTAAAATAAAAGATATAAAGGCAGAGGACGCAAAATCAGAAGATGCAAAATCAGAGAGGATTGGAGCTTATAGAATTCTGGGCCAGCTGAACAGGACATATATTATTGCAGAGAATCCTGCTGGTCTGCTTTTAATTGACCAGCATGCTGCAGAAGAAAGAGTAAATTATGAGATACTTATGGAAGAGTATAAGCATAAGGGCATAAAGGTGCAGCAGCTTGTGAAACCAAAGATTATCGAACTTACCCCTGCTGAATCAAATGTCATAAAGGCTAATCTTGAGCTATTGAAAAAAGCTGGATTTGAGTTTGAAGAATATGGAAGTAATTCTTTTAGGGTCAGGACTATTCCTGCAATATTTGGAAGATTTTATGATGGGTTGATGACAGGTCTTATCAGAGAGCTGGATTCAATAAGCACAAAGAAGATAGAGTCTATCAAGGAAGAAAGAATTATTAGGTTTGCGTGCAGGAAGTCAATAAAAGCAGGAAAAGAGCTCACTCTTCGTGAAATGGAAAATCTTATGAGGCATCTGGACAAAACAAAGCAGCCCTTTAGCTGTCCGCATGGCAGACCTACTATAATCAGCGTAACTATCGGCGAACTTGAGAAGAAGTTTAAGCGGGTTGGTTAGTAAAAGAAACAAAAGATAATATGACCTACTCCCCAATCTAAAGATTGGGGTATCTTATGCTAATCCATGGTGTATTGCTTGATTCTGGATATACTTTTCAACTGTTGCAAACTCATTATATCCTACAGTTATGGCGCATCCACC
>JAYEPB010000011.1:0-6340 GCA_034723595.1 Nanobdellota archaeon | reverse complement strand
AAAAAATCATTAAGCAGGTTAATGCAATCGTATTTATATGCTAACTTAATCAGCATATTCTTTTTTAGCTTATTTTTGTAGAAGAATACAACAGCGACATCCAATAACCTTGTTTCTTCTCTTATTTCTAATAAGCTATGTAAAAATATCTCCTCTTTTGATAAGTTTTTACTAGGGAGATAATAAGCAATCTTTATCATATAAAGAGGGATTTTGAAAGAATAATACTTTGCAAACCCTGTGACTTCTGCATCAATATCTTTTTTTCCTGATTCAAATAAAACCTCATCTTCAAATTTCCAGACAACATTATCCAATTCTCTAATATAGTTTCTGCTGAATGAAAGAAGATCATACAGATATGACCAATTTCTTTTATTAAATATTAATGTTTGTTTTTTCTTTGTTAGTAATGTCCTTCTTCTTAAATACATAGACCTGTTTAGCACTGTTTTTATTGAAATGCCAAGCTCTTCTGCAATACTCGTTATGGGCTTCTCTGAATATAAGCAATAACTGAGCATTCGAAAGTTAAGACCATAAAGAAAATCCTCATATTTCATTCCTGGCTCTAATATAAGCATCTTTTTGAATGCATGGGCATGTTGTGTTTTAGACGGCCTTATTATCAATTTTCTGTTTTTCAGAGCAATTGTTATGAAATCAAGGGATTCGAGATTTTTCAATAAAGGAGTTAACCTATTTACAGATACTTCTAAAGACTGAGCAATCTGTTCCCTATTAGATGCCCCATTAAATATGCAGACTAATGCCTTGATATCAGACTTTTTTAGTATCATTATGCTTTCAGACATAGTAAAGATGTCATGATATATAAATATTTCTATTATTCCCTTAATCATTTACATTATATATAAATAAAGTAAATTTTAAAGGGAATTACTAATCTAGGCACCCCAATAGTTTCCTTCTAAAAAGGAAACATATTCGTTCTGGATTCAGAACGAATTGGGTTAACCCATGCAGCATTTGTATGGAATATCCCCACAGCAAGATTTTCTGATATATGGATGCCTACCAGGATAAGCAATAGCAGAAAAGAATGCAATAAAGAAGAGAATAGAATCAATACCTGAACATGGAGCTCCTATTTTAGAATATCAACAATAAAATTATCTCATGCCTCCTTTATCCAATTTATTTTAGTTTATCTTTTAATGTGACTTCTACAATATTTTGTTTGCCAGGATCCAGCAATACATGTTCAGATATAGCATATAATAAATCATTTCTGCTTAATATTTTTTTAATAGCTTGCTTTAATAATTCTGTAGATTTTATTTCTTTTTCACTATAAATAAGCAAAGCATATAAATCACAAGCATCCTTATTTTCCTTATCTGCCTTGTCACGCGCAAATATTGCTACGCATTTCAAATTAATGAGTGTATTGATGTCAGCTGTGGATATATTATTTATTTGAACAAAAGATATGCTTTTCAAAGGCTCAAGATCCCACCAGCTGCCAAGAATATGCGTTTCTTTATTTGAGAAAAGATCTAAGAAGATATATATTAGATTAAATACAGGCTCTGATTTTGCTTTTTCCTGAGAGATATATTCCTTAGTTTCCCTATTAAATATTTTCTCATAACGAAATGCTAATCCATCTTTTTCAAACCCAAATTGTTTAACAATGGCAACGAATTCTTTCTCACTCTTAGAATCAAAGAAAATATCTATATCACGAGACCCCATATAATCCTGGCCAAATGCCCTTCTATAATTTGCGTTAACATGAAAGTAAGATGCCCAACCACCTATAACACATATAGGGATATTTCTTTTTTTACATTGTTCCATAATTTGATTTAACATTTCCAATGATAAATCTGTTTCAATTGGATCATACATCATAAACACCCTTAATATGATTTTTTTTGTTTTTTAATAATTTCCATAACTTCCTTAGCTGCTTCTTCTCCTCGCCCGCCAAAAGACATCAAATCTGCATAAAGTTGAGGCAATGAAACTATGTTTGTGCCTCTGACTTTCAACACACCTTTTAAATAATCCTCATTTACTAAAAAACAAACCACATTTCCCTTTTTTTCAGCTGGCAGCATCCTGTTCTCTCTAAAAAACTTTTCCCATAATTCAATTTCATCCTTATTGATATAAAGGTATGTGTTTGTAGGCGCAACATATGGGCTGACCTGTTCTGTAGCTGAAAACAAGGTGAATGCATAATTAATATTATTTGCTCTTGCCCAATTCGAAATCTTTGAGATTATATATTGGGATCTTTCAGCTGTTACATATTCCATACATTCAATTTCTTTTATAGAATAAGTATAACTCCATGCTTTCATTAATTTTATTGGATTAATCACAATAACTCTTCCTTTTATCTTTATATATTCACTTCTTTCCAGACGAAGCAGTAAACGTTTAGTCATTGCCCCTGTAATTTTTGCTTCTCTTGTGATTGAAGATATTGTCAAGTCAGGTTTATCTTCAAAAACATTAATTAGCAATATGCGAATTATTGTGTTCAGTTTATCAGATATTAGCATTTTAATTGTTATATAAATACTCTAGTTTATAAAGTTTACTATTCTTTAAATAATAATACTTTAATTTATAAAGTAATACAATACTTTAAATAGTGAAACTATACTTTTTAAATTATGCCAACAAAATTATCAAATTTTCTGTATGCTATTCCCTCTTCTTATAAATATAATACACATGCAGCATGTGTATAGGATATCCCCACAGCCAGACCTTCTGATATATGAACCCCCACCAGGATTAATAGAATCAGTATTAACACATTAATGAAAAACACTCCTATAAGCAGAAAAGAATGCAATGAAAAAAGCAAATTATATAAATAGAGATTAATAATCATGTAAAAGGTGATAACAAAATGGAATCAGCACAGGTTTTGAGAGTAAACAATTACATTAAAAAGATAAATAAAGTAGAATCTATGCTAGAAGAAATTAAAAAAGGGCTTTTACTTTTTGATGATGAATTACAAGAGAGTATTAAAAAAGGAGAGCAGGATATTAAAGCAGGCAGAGTCACCATCTGTAAGACTGAAAAAGATTTAGACAACTTTTTTGCAGCAATCTAAAATGCATCAAGCAATATTTGCAGACGAATTTAAAAAACAGTTAAAAAAACTAAAAAAGAAAGATAATGTAATGTATAATCGTCTGGTAAAAAAGATTAAAAATGTCTTAAATGAACCAACTCATTTGAAGCACTTAAAGAATATGCTTAAAGGAAAACAAAGAGTTCATCTTGGACATTTTGTATTAAAATTTGAAGTGAAAGAAGATATAGTTTACTTTATAACTTTTAAGCATCATGATATTGCTTATTAATAAATATATCATATTTGACATATAACTATTTCCTGTTTTTATAAATATACTTTTGCACAAACTGATAATAGAAGAAGAAATAATACATACAGCATTAGTATGGAATTTCCCCACAGCAAGCTCCTCTATATATGAATTCCTACCAGAAGCAGTCTCAACACATTGATAAAGAACACACCTATAAGACCTATGATAAAGAATGTGATGTATTGCTTTCTCTTAATCTTCTTATGATCCAATGCAAACAAAGCAGAAAATAATGCGATGAAGAAGAGGATTGATAAAGCAATAAAAGAAGGAGTGGAGTTGAGTTAAAATATTATTCTCCATCAAATTCAAACTCTTCCTCTTTCCTATTTAAGAAATATATCTCTTTCTTATATGCAGTATATGACTCAACTCCATAATCATCAGAAACCTTTTTCATAACTTGACTAACTATCTCTTTGCATACTTCCATTGCTGCATATTGACAACTTGAAATAATGAAATTTTCAGGAGAATTAGCTTGAATTTTTGCTATAATCTCTCCTGATTTCTGAAAAAAGACCATTTTGGACAAAATAAGCTATATGTAACCCTTCACGTTTATGTGTATTTCTTATTTTTACTTTTAAAAATCTAAGTGTTTTTATATTTCCAGATTTTTCTAAATTCCGTAAAGTTAAACCCATTTGGAATAAAACTCGTAATTTTTCATCTGCAACATACTTAGAAAAGAATGTATACTCTCCCTTTTTACGTTGCTCTTTTGCTGTTTCTATTGTCTCAGAATCTCTTATAAAAGCAAGTTCTTTATTTCTTAATTTCACAACCCATGGTTTAAGCTTATCATTAGTCCATTCCAAAGCCCCTTTAGTAACTCCTTTAGCAGCACTTTCAATAGGATCTTTAGAAATTCCTACATCAGAGGACATCCTTAAATTCCTCCATATAAGAGGAAACACTTAAAGGATTATTGTCAAGAATAATTTCACTTCCAGGAAGAATTATCATATTATCTAATCTAACTTGATCTTCAGTATATCTATCTAAAAGAATACTCCCAGATTTATTGAGAACAAATTTATCATCAGAACCATAACCTAACTCCTTAAGTAATTCAATTTTAAATTCCTTTGGCATCTCAGTCATAGATATGAATTCAGTCATTTAATCACCCAATAATCCAATACTATATATAAATATATGGAATTTAACATATAACTTTTTCCGGTTTCTATAAATAATCTTCGGGACAAATAAATTTTGGAAAGCAATATTTATAAAGATACAATAAACAAGTGAGTTAAATGAAAAAGAAAAAGTCAGTCTTTGCTCAAAACACTAAAGTGTACAAAATAATACAAAAAAGTGTAAAGATTTATATATAAGTTATATATTAATACACTTAAGAGGAATATAATGATGGGAGAAAAACAAAAGGAAATGTTCAGGGAAGTAAAATTAACAACAGAAGAAACTAGAAGGTGGATTAAGTTCCATGAAGATATCTACAAGGAAGATCATAAAATGGCTAATAAAGTGATTGCAGATTCACCGCGCTGGTCAATCATAATGGGTTATTATGCAATGCATAATGTGAGTAAGCTGTATTTGGCAAAGATACATAACATCAAGATAAGTGGTGAAGATGTGCATGCAAAAACATTGTTTTTTATCTCAAAATATGCTAAGCAAGACACTAAAAAAATAATTCCCTTATTAGAGAAAGCAAAGAAAGAATATGATGCAATTACATCATCAAGCATCTGGCTAATTCCAAGATTATTATCAAAAGGGAGGGATGAAAGAACAAAAACTCAATATTATAATGCTGTTAAAGCAGAAAAATCAACTATGGAACTCATGCAGGCAGCTCAATACTTTATAGACAATTTCGCAGAGCCTTACATTAAGATCATGGAGGGATTATTCTAATGCTTCTTGACATCTGCCTTGGAAGCAAATCTGCATGGAGAATACTGATACTCTTTGGCGAATCTCCAGGCGCAGGCTTTACCAGGCAGGATATTAGAAACCATACTAAATTAGGAAACAAGGCCTTGTCCTTTGCCCTGAAAAGACTAATATCATTTGGGATTTTAGTAAAAAACAAGGGAGAACTGCCCCTGGCTGTATACAAAATGAATAAAGATAATAAATATTATCAGGATATACTTAATTTACTGCAGGAAGAAAGGAAAGACCTTAACCATCTGCCATATCATTTCAGCATGATTGCAAGAGAGTTTTCAAGAGAAGCAATTGATTCAGTTAATGTCTTAAGCATATATCTATTCGGAAGTATTGCTAAAGGGACATACAGGGATGATTCTGACATTGATTTTGCAATTATGCTAAAAGAAAAAACCCCTAAAGATGACATAACAATCAATATGATAACTGACAAACTCTCAGAAAGATTCAGGAAAAAGATTCAATGCTTCATAATTACAGAAAAGCAGGTAAGCAAAAAAAGAACAAAACTTGTTGAAGAGATACTGAAACATGGAATAAAGCTGATTTAACATCTATCCTTCTTATAGATAAACCTCCTGACAATCAGATAATACGCAAAGAAATACGCAACAAACAGCACCCATGCAGCATTTGTATGGAATATGCCTACAGCCAGCTCTTCTATTTAACATATTGATAAAGAACACAACATATTGCTTTCTTTTAATCTTCTTATGATCCAATGCAAACAAAGCAGAAAAGAATGTTATGAAGAAGAGGATTGATAAAGCAATAAAAGAAGGAGTCGAATTAGTTTCCTTCTAAGAAGGAAATAACTGGAAATTGTTTCCTTCCAAAAAGGAAAGATATATATATAAGTTTATATATACTATTATATTAATATATATAAATAGGTAATTAGAATGCAAGATTTAAAAATAATACATTATCCAAATCTGAAAACAGTCCTAATGGTAGAAGATATTCTGCAGAAAGCTAATATTCTTATGACAAGAGAACAACTTAAGAAGAACTTACCTACC
>JAYEPB010000010.1:0-6349 GCA_034723595.1 Nanobdellota archaeon | reverse complement strand
GTATATGAATCAAGACCTGATGTATGCAGGGAGTTTCCTTTATGGGTGGATATAATTAATGATATGCTTGTAGTAACATTTGATACTTCCTGCATACATCAGGTCTTGATTCATATACTCTGCACCTGCCCTCATCTGCAAGTAGTTGGCATCTTTTACCTGACTGTTTTCTACCCTTTGTCGGAATATAGCTGGTTTTATTGATAATTCCTTTAATATGATTATATCTCCTGCCAAGTTTTTCAATACCATTTAGCACACTTTCCTTCTCAAAGTCATCTACTCTTGGTCCAAAGTTATAAAATGATTTGCAGCAGGAGATTGTGCTGCATGCATCACAGCCTTCAAAACCTATTTTTTTTAGCAGATAATCATGGTATATCTTTTTTAATTCTCCTTTGCTGGAGTATATTTCAGGGTCTGCTATCAGCTCTATGTGTTCCATTTTAATACAACTCTTCTAGTTTTTTCCAGAAATCAGGAAATGATTTCTTTACGCATTTGGGATTTTTTATCTTAATTCCAGGAATCTTTAATCCGGCAATGCTAAAACTCATTGCCATCCTGTGATCATTGTATGTCTCTATTTCTGCTGCTGTCGGAGTTCCTCCTTTTATAATCAGCCTGTCTTTTTCTGCTATTGCATCTATCCCCATCTTCTTGAGTTCTTCAGCAGGTGCTGTTATCCTGTCGCATTCCTTGTATTTCAGATGCTCTATATTGTAAAATTCACTTTCACCTTCTGCAAATGCTGCTACAACAGCAAGTGGCTGCACAATATCAGGATAGTTGTTCATGTCTTTTCTTATTCCTTTTAATTTTTCTCCTTTGACCTCTACCCAGTTATCTCCTTTTGTTATCCTGCATCCCATCTCTTCAATACAGTCAATGAAATATTTTTCTCCCTGCGCTGAGTTGATGTTAAGGTTAGTGACTTTTACCCTGCCTCCTGTGATTGCAGCTGCTGCAAAAAAGTATGATGCATTGCTGTAGTCTCCTTCAACAGAGATTTCTCTTGCTTTGTATCCTTCTCCAGCGCAGATTCTGAAAGCTTTATAATCATCATTCTTAATTTCAACTCCAAATGATTTCATGCAGTCAAGTGTTATATCTATAAACGGCTTTGAGCTAAGATGTCCTAATGTATTTATTACAACATCATGTTTTGCATAAGGGGCTGCCAGCATTATTGATGAGAAATATTGAGAACTTTTGTTTCCTGCAAGATCTGTTTCTCCACCATGGAATGTTCCTGATGCAATTCTTAAAGGAGGGCATCCATTGCCATTTATTGATTCAGCTTTTATGCCTATAGGCTTTAGAGCATCAAGAAGGTCTGATATTGGCCGACCTGTCTGCATCCTCTCATTTCCAGTGATTATTACCTCTCCACCATCTGCAAGAGCAGCAATTGCTGCAAGAAACCTGACACTTACTCCTGAATTTCCCAGGTATATCTCTTTTTCAGGGGTTTTAAGCCTGCCGTCCATGCCTTCAATAATAAGCTTGTTATTGTCAATATCAATCTTAACTCCCAACTGCTTCATAGCATTTATTGCATATATCTGGTCCTCTGCAAGCAAGGGGTTAATGATTATGCTTTTTCCTTTTGCTAATGATGCAATAAAGATATCCCTTAATGTGTATGCTTTTGCAGGTGGCGCGCTTATTTCTGCGTCAAGCATTTCTATTGGCCTGATCTCTATGATTTCTGATTCTATGCTGTAATTAGGTTTGTTTTCCATTTTATTTAACTATTAAATATTAGTTAATTTAGTGGTATTTAAATGTTTTTAGATATCTAGTCAACGCATTTATATATTTAATAACTTTTTAGTGATCTTATGAAGTATGCATTAATCATAATTGATATGTTAAATGATTTTTTTAAAGATGCACCTATGAAGAATCGGAAAACAGTTTTAAGTGAAAAAATAAATGGACATGTCAAAAGTCCGTGACCACCACCAGTGAAACACTGGTGGCATGCTCGGCTTCGCCTCGGGTCACTCCCTATTGAGCATATTTAATACCACTTGATTACACCAGTCACAGACTGGTGGTATAAAATATATTAAAATTGCAGAAAGAAAAAACATCCCAATAATTTTTATTCGCCAAGAATTCAAAAAAGATTTATTAATTAGAAAATTTTGCTTTGCAAACTTTTAATCAATAAGTAAATCTATGAGGCAATGGCTGTTCATTGGCTGTCATCTGTTCCAATGTCTGTCGATCTCTTATGCATATGAGTTCGCTGTTAATCAGCAATACTTCTGGAGCCTGGACATGAGAGTTATAATTGAAAGGAGTCATAGATGAACAATATGCTCCACAGCCTCCTATGACAAAGTAGTCTCCAAAATCAGGATTAGCCATAACTCTTGGAATAATCTGGCTATGTTCATCCAGGCTTTGCGAATCACCGCTTTCACAGCATCTTCCAACAGGAATTTTCTGATCATTTTCTTTGTCCAGATGCTTAAGGTCTAACTCAGATGACAAAAGGTTTCCATCTCCTGAAACAAGATAAAAAGGATGTTTTGAGCCATAATTAAGAGGTCTTGAATTAACTTCCATGCCTCCGCTCAACACAAGAAACTCAAACCCATCTGAACCAGTCTGTTTCTTGTCAATGACTTCTGTAATCAGATTGCCTGAAGCAGCCATAATATATGTGCCTGGTTCTATTTCCATCAATAGTTTTCTTCCTGTTCGATTGTAGAATTCTTCAATTCTTTTCTTTGCATATAATCCTAAATCATGGATGTCAGCAGGTGTTTCTTCAGGCATTCTTGCTTCTTTCAAACCGCCTCCAAAATTAACAGTTTTTGCATTTGGGAAGTATTTTTCCACAAACCCTAATTCTCTGTCAATGTTCTCTCTCCATTTCTCAGGGTCACCACCAGAGCCGATATGCACATGCACTTGATCAAATATCAATCTTTTTGAATTTGCATAGGATAAAGCATTGTCTATATCTGTCAAATGAACTCCGAAGCAGGAATACTTGTCCCCAGTGTTTCTTGTTGAAGATTCTCCTGAACCTTCTCCAGGATGGATTCGCATAGATAAGAGGATGTTGTTTTCTGAAGCAAAATCTGCAATTAATTCTAATTGTCTTAAAGAGCAAACATTATACTTCATCCCTTTTTGTATCATGTGTTCCAGATCACTCCTGTTTTTTTCAATTGGGACTTCCTGGGTTGTTAGCATCATCTTGTTATAAGAAATCCCTGCCAAGTGCGCTCTTCTTGCTTCATTCAAAGAGCTTAAGTCAAGATGAAGCCCTTTGCTTGTGATATACTGCAAGATTGCTCTTGAAGAATTCGCTTTCATGGCATATCTTATCCTAAGACCATATTTATTTGGCATTGAAAGAACATTATCACATTTCTCACTGATTAAATCTGCTTCATACAGATAAACAGGTGTTCCGAATCTATCTGCAACTTCTGTGATTATTGCAGGAGTTATACTTCCTTTTCCTGAGAGGGTTTTCATTTTGAGTTTGTTTTTTTCTTAATGATTATAACATCTCTTTTCTCAATTCATCATTAGATCTTATTGAAAGGTAGGCTAGAGCTATGTCAAGTACAGTCTTTGCACCTATCAGTCCTTCTTTATTCATCCTGTAAGCAGCTCTGGCATATGCCACAAGGATATTTCCAGTGAATTCTGGATTGCTGCCTAATTTTAATGAGAATTCAATCAATTGATTCTGATGAGGGCTTGTATTTCCGCTTCTTAATACAAATCCACCATGAGGCATGCCTGAATGTTTATCATCCATCTCTTGTTGTGATATGAATGAAACTCTTGTGTCATAGTCTGCAAAGTAATTAGGCATAGTCTTAATCTCAGTTTCTATACCTTTCTTGTCAGCTCTATCTTCTGCAACAACATAGCAATCCCTAAGATGTTTTTCTCTTGTTGTCAATTCAGGAGCTTCTCCTGATCTTACCCTTGCTACAGCATCTTCTATTGGAATAGTATATTGCCTTGCATCTTTTACACCATCTATTCTTCTTATCGCGTCTGAATGTCCTTGGCTTACTCCTGTTCCCCAAAAGGTGTATCCTTGTCCATCAGGCAATGCTGCTTCTTCTATTACTCTTAATAAAGAAAATAATCCTGGATCCCAGCCAGTTGAGATAATGCTGGTTGTTCCTGCATCTCTTGCAGCTTCATTAACATGCCAAAAATACTCAGGAATCTTAGCATGAGTATCGTAACTATCAACTGTATTGAATAATGATGCGAAGTAAGGACCTTGTTCTGGCAAATCTGTTGCAGAACCACCGCAGAGTATTGCGACATCTATGCTGCCCATGTGTTTAGCTTCAGAAACATGATAAATCTTATGTTTTGGCGATTTAGTTATTAAATTGCCAGAATCCCTTCTGGTGAAAATAGCTTCTAATGTCATGTCTGGATTTTTTTCAATTGCCAGTTCTACACCTTTACCTATATTTCCATATCCTACAATACCTATTTTTATTTTATCATCCATATTTATCCCCCTGATTTAATTCAATCTTTTTCAAAATAATGAATTTTATAGAAATATATAAAGCTTTTGCAGCAGTTTATAAATGCGGAATACATTTAAATATATGCTCTAATTATTTGTGATTATGGAAAAAAAGAATAAGAGAGTATGCCCTGTTGAAAATGCTGGAAGCCTTGATAATATCCTGAGAAAATGGATACATAATCCTAAAAAAATCCTTGGCAATTATGTTGAGGAAGGCATGGTTGTCTTGGATATTGGCTGCGGTCCAGGTCTTTTTTCAGTAGAAATTGCAAAAATGGTCGGCAAAACAGGTAAAGTTATTGCAGCAGATTTACAAGAAGGGATGCTTAAAAAATTAAGAAGTAAAATTCGAGGAAAAGATATTGAAAGAGGGATCAAGTTACATGTATCTAAAAAAGCATTTGAAGAGACAATAAATATTGCAAAAAAAGCTAGATTAAAGTCGGTTAAAATGGAAAAGGTATTCTTTAGCAGGGCGATTATTTTAGAGAATTAAGTGTGGAATCATCTCACATTTCTAATGAATTCAGCAATCTTATCATGGTCTTTTTTTCCAGGTGACAATTCAACACCAGAACTTGTATCAACTGCAAATGGCTTTACTTTCATGACAGCTTCCTGTATATTATTAGGATTTAATCCACCTGATAATATTATTCTGCAATTATCAGTGATGCATTTTATAGCATCCCAGTCAAATGTTTCTCCTGTACCTCCAAAAGCATGTTTTGAGAAAGTATCAAATAAAAAAGCATAAACTTGGTAATCCTTTATCACATCTTTGTTGAATCCTTGTTTAACCCTGAATGCTTTTATTGCGATGTCTTTGAATTGGTTTACATAATCTGGGCTTTCGTTTCCATGAAACTGCGCATAATCAAGCCTGTATTTATTGATGATTGTTTTTACTTTTTCAGGATTTTCATCTACAAATACACCTACTGTTTTAATGTTTTCAGGAAGGCTGCTGATTATATCTTTTGCTTGTTTTGGAGATATATATCTTGGAGATTTGCTGTAGAATACAAATCCAAGCATATCAGCTCCAAGTGATGCTGCATAAAGAGCATCTTCCTTATTTGTGATTCCGCAGATTTTTATAAGAGTCATGTTTAAGCATTAGTCATCTTTTTAAGTTGCTCAAGTTTTTCCATGGCTTTTCCTGAATCAATTGCTAAAGATGCTTTTTCTACACCTTGCCTTATGTCTTGAGTAATTCCAGCAGCATATAATGCAGCAGCTGAATTTATTACAACAATATCTCTCTTAGGACCTTTATTTCCATTAAGTATATCAAGCGCAATTCTTGCATTCTCTGCGGGAGTGCCTCCTTTAAGATCATCAGAAGATGCAAGGCTGATATTAAAATCAGCAGGGCCAATATCATAAGTAAGTATATTACCGTCTTTTAGCTCAGCAACTTTGGTTTTTCCTGTGATTGTTACCTCATCAAGCCCATCTTCACCATGCACTACAAGCGCCCTTTTTGCCCCAAGACTCTTAAGAACATTTGCCATTTTTTCTGTCAGGCTGCTGTCATATACTCCAAGAAGCTGGTGCGCTGCTCCAGCAGGGTTTGTCAATGGACCAAGTATATTGAAAACTGTCCTGATGCCTATCTCTTTTCTTGGTCCTATCGCATGCTTCATTGCTCCATGCAGTTTTGGAGCAAACAGGAATCCTATTCCTATCTTGTCTATGCATTCAGAGACCTTTTCTGGAGAAACATCAAGATTTACTCCAAGCTCTTCAAGCACATCAGCACTTCCGCATTTGCCTGATGCAGACCTGTTGCCATGCTTTGCTACCTTT
>JAYEPB010000009.1:0-22380 GCA_034723595.1 Nanobdellota archaeon | reverse complement strand
CACCAATTTTTTTAGTCAGTTGTACGCTTTACTGCCAGCTTTTGATCTACAAGCTGGCGGTACAACTGCTAAAAAATATAAAAAAGAACTAGAATTTTAATCTTCCTCACATAAGTTGACTTTGCCCAACAGTAGTAACATTTAAATAATATCCCCCAGATTTTATACAAAGCATCAGACTTTGGTGCTCCTTGAGCAGCGTCATTTAATCTTTTTTGTAATTTTAAGTAACTTTTTCGTGTAATATGAGGTGTTATATATCCTACTACTAAGTTCAAAAAATGTTAATTTATAAACGATATATTTAAATAATATTTTCAGTAATATTCTGGCTTACATATAATTGGTTAGTTAAATGCAATAAAAAGAGGTAAAACAATGACAGAACAAAATGGAATATATAAATGCGGTATCTGTGGAAATGTTGTTTCAGTTATTGAAGCTCACAATCCTGCAATAATATGCTGCGGTCAAGAGATGAATCTTCTTGAAGCAAAGACATCTGAACAAGAAGGGAAAGAGAAACACGTTCCTGTGATAGACATTGAAGGAAATAAAATTACTGTTAAAGTAGGATCAGTTCCGCACCCAATGGAATCTGGACATTATATTGAATTAATACAAATATTGAAAGATGGAAATGTAATTGCTGAAAAAAGATTAAACCCTGAAGAAAAACCAGAGAAAACTTTCTGTCTTGAGAATGCAGAAGGAATCAGCGCAAGGGCATTATGCAATATTCATGGTTTATGGAAATCTGATTAAGAACAAGATAATAAACATATAAATGAGGATAAAAATTCTACAAGGTTAATTGCTATACACAAACACAATAAATTCCAGATATATTTCTTATCAATACCTGCGCATGACCACTAATCTAAGAGAACTTTAAGAAACCCATAGGGTTTTTCAAAGTTCTCTATCCCAAACCCAAAAACTTTTAAACCTCAATCTATTCATTCAAGTCAGAATAAAAAGTAATTATTAGAATCATGGCAGAAGAAGAAATATATGAGTACCAGCTGAAGATACCTAAAGAACGGATTGCTGTGCTTATAGGCAAGGAAGGGGATATAAAGAAAAGGCTTGAAGAGGCAACAAAGGTCAAGGTAGATGTAGATTCAAAAGAAGGTGAAGTTACAGTATCTGGGTCTGATGCATTAAGCCTTCTTACAGCAAGGGAGATTATTCATGCTATTGCAAGAGGATTCAATCCAGAGACTGCAATGCTCTTGTTGAAAGTTGATTGCGGATTAGAAATATTATCTCTCCATGACTATGCTAAGACAAGCAATGATGCATTAAGGCTTAAGGGTCGAGTTATAGGAAAAGAAGGCAAAGCCCGCAGAGTGATAGAGACAATAACAGATTGTCATATTTCTGTATATGGCAAAACTATTGCAATCCTTGGTGAAAGCGAAAAACTTGCTGTTGCAAGAAGAGCAGTTGACTCACTCCTGAAAGGCAGCCCGCACTCAAGAGTTTATAAGTGGTTAGAACGCCAGAAACGCCAGATGGATAGCATGGAATTATATCCCGGCGAAATTGCTTCAGAAGATACAGAAGATGATTCATAAATGATTACTTTCTAAAGAGGTGATTAACAGATGACTGAACAAACTACGTTGACTAGCGAGTCTGAGTATCAAACACAGGATAATCCTAAACAGAAAACTAAAGCCCATGAACTTGCCAAGAAACAAAGAGAGATTAGCGTAAGCGAATTCTTTGAGAAAAATAGGCACCTTCTTGGATTTGATAATAAGCGTAAGTCTCTCATGACAACAATAAAAGAGGCTGTTGATAATGCCCTTGATGCATGTGAAGAAGCAGGTGTATTGCCTGAACTGATCGTTGAAGTAATAGACATGGGTAATGATAGGTTTAGAGTTATTGTGGAAGATAATGGTCCTGGCATTGTCAAGGATCAGATTCCTAAGATATTTGCAAAATTGTTGTACGGAAGTAAATTTCATTCTATGAAGCAATCGCTGACTAAAAACGAACCAATTATCCTAAAACAGGATGGTAAGATCAAAATTGTCAATATAGGTGAATTCATTGATAACTATATGAAATGTGAAGATGAACTTGAATGTACCCGTATGAACTTAGAGGTTCCTTGTTTTGACTGGACACAATATAATTATTCATTTAAGCCAGTCAGTCACCTCATTAAACATAGGAGAAGAAACGAGATTTATAAGATAATGACGATGTATGGTAAGTCTATAAGGGTTACAGGCTGCCACAGCGTATTCACAGTAAATAAGGATACATTAAAGGTTGAAGAGGTTCAGGCAAGGCATCTGAAAGCTGGAGATATTGTTCTTGCTCCTAAATCCTTAAAAATTGATGAGAATAAAAATGAGATTAACATATTAGATTATATGGATGAAAGTTATGCAAAAAAGCATTACTGGTATTTATATACTGACAAACAAACAGTCTCAAAAATATTTTCTGAAGCAGAGATTGTTCATTATAAGAAACCCAAAGATAAATCCAGGAAGTATTATAGGTTTGTTAGCAAAGGCAAAACTATTGATATAGTGGATGATATGCGCAGGCAGTATATCAATAAAGGTTTTTTGCCAGTCTGGTTTGTTAAGTTCTTAAACAAAAATATCAGCGAAGGAGTAATTAAAACATACTATCATGGCAGAGAATACAATACTCCTGTGATCTGGCCTTTGACAAGAGATTTTATGAGGCTATTAGGATTGTTTGTGGCAGAAGGTCACACAGATAACTGTAGGCAGATTGGATTTACATTTTCTAAATATGAAAGGGATTTCGTAAAATTAGTTTGTGATGTAGGATTCACTCTTGGGGCAAATTATACAGTAGAAGAGAGACCTGAGAAAAATTGCGTAAGAGTCAAACTGTTTGGAGGAATATTAAGTTATCTTTTCAGAAAGTGGTGTGGACATGGAGCAAAGAACAATGTGCTTCCTGATTTTATATTTAATTCTTCTGAAGAGCTAAGGCAGGAATGTATGGATTATCTTTATCTTGGAGATGGGCATTGCGCTAAAGACCGTAATTATCTTATATTATCTACAGTCTCTAAAAAATTAGCTAACCAGGTGATGTACTGTTGGCTAATGCAGGGAGTAATTGCAGGATGCAGTAAAAGAATAATCCATGGTTTCGGCAAAAATCCAAGTATTTGTTATGGTATTAGTGTCTATGGTGATAGCATAAACAGGTCTAATCACTTTAGTACCAAGATTAGCACGAAAAGAAGAGCATATGACTTGAATATAAGGTTACTTACTAAAATTCTTGGGAACAGCCAGTCTCAGGAAGTCTTGAACTATTTAGAAAAATTAAGTAATCTGTCTTCTGAACAGGCATATAGCAGGAATGATATTCAGGCATTATTTAATATAGATAAAATTGGCTATAAATTGAGATTTATGCTTGATAATGATTATTTGATTGAGACTTCAAATACTGTCTATCAAGTCACACAAAAAACAAAGCAATTATGCGATCAGCTGCAAAAATTAAAAGTGCTTCTTGATTCTGACTTCATATTTCTTCCAATAAAGGACATTGAAGTAATTAATGAAGGCAATGAATTTGTATATGATATCTCAGTACCAGGTGGTGAGAATTTTGTAGGTGGATTTGGAGGCATAGCCTGTCATAACAGCAGAGGGCAACAAGGCATTGGGATTTCTGCTTCAGTATTATATTCACAATTGACAACTGGCAGGTTGGCAAAAATAAAATCAAAAATCTCTACAGGTCATCAGGCGTATTACATGGAGCTGGGCATTGATACTGCAAAAAACAAGCCTCAGACAAAGAATATAGCAGAGATTGATTGGGACAAAGACCATGGCACAAGAATAGAAATGGATATAGAAGCAAGCTATCTTGGCGGAAGCCAGTCTATTGATGAATACCTGAAAGAGACTGCCATAGCCAACCCTCATGCTACAATAATATATACTAATCCTAAAGCAGAACAGATAATCTTTCCAAGGGTTGTAGATAAGACTCCAAAAGAACCAAAAGAGATTAAGCCGCATCCTTATGGTGTAGAGCTGGGAATGATGATGAGGATGCTGCAAAATACCATCTCAAAAACATTGCAGGCATTCCTTACGCAGGAATTTACAAGAGTCGGTGCGGGCACAGCAAAACTGATTTGCGAAAATGCTGCGCTGCTTCCAAACACAAAGCCAAAAAGCATGAGCAGAGAGATGTCTGAAAATTTGATGAGAGGCATAAAAGAAACAAAACTTATAGCTCCTCCTATGGACTGCATAAGTCCCATCAAAGCTGAAGCTCTTGAAAAGGGCATGCGAAAAGAAATTAATGCAGAATTTTATGCAACAATCACAAGACCTCCAGCAGTATATCGTGGAAATCCATTTGTGATTGAGGCAGGAATCGCTTATGGCGGTGATCAGCCAGCAGACAAGGCTATAAAAGTATTGAGGCTTGCTAACAGAGTGCCTTTGCTTTTCCAGCAAGGAGCATGCGCAGTCACAAAAGCTCTTACTTCAACAGCATGGCGGAATTATGGTCTGAGCCAGAGCAAAAATTCTCTCCCTGTAGGCCCTCTAACAGTAGTTATTCATATAGCATCTGTCTGGGTTCCATTCACATCAGAGAGCAAGGAAGCTATTGCCCATTATCCAGAAATAATCAAAGAGGTCAAGCTGGCAATTCAGGAAGTAGGAAGAAAGCTTGCAAGTTATGTCCACAAGAAAAAAAAGATACTTGCTGAGTCAAAGAAAAGAAGCCATATAACTACTTTTATGCCTATGATTGCAGACACGCTTAAGGACATTCTTACTCTCAAGGATGAAGATAAGCAGAAGATTGAAGGTAATCTCGCAATTATTCTTGAGGCTACAAGAGGAGAATTAGAGGATATGAAATTTGATCCAACAAAAAATGTTGATTATGATAAAGAATTTGCCGCAATAGGCAAGGAAGATCAGTCAAGAGAAGAAGAAAAAGATGAAGATGAAAACAAGTCAGGCAAGTCAGGAGAAAAGGCAGATGAAAACAAGTCAGGCAGATCAGAAGAGAAGAAAGATGAAAACAATTCAATAAGATCAGAAGATAAGTCAGACGAAGACAAGTCAGACGAAGACAAGTCAGACGAAGACAAGTCAGACGAAGACAAGTCAGACGAAGACAAGTCAGACAAGTCCGGAGAAAAGGCAGATGAAAACAATCCAGAGGATAAGAAACAAGAGCATAAAGAAGAGACAACTGGAGGTGATAAATAATGGCAGTTGACATTCTCAAAAGGATATTAGACATCGCGCAGAAGATTCACACCAGCATATTGAAAAATGACCAGCCAGAGCTTGAAGCTCCGCTGAGATCATTATCAAATGTAAAATATGACGAAAAAAAAGGTTATTTTGAGCTTATAGGCAAGATGAAGAAAAGGACACTTACAGCAGCATCTGTAAAATCATTTGCCCAGACACTGAAGATGCTTGACCTGTCAAAAAATCTTGTTAAGACTGATGATATGGCAACCAAGAGGGAAGCATATTATGTATCAAAGAACTGGGGTCCTGCAAGATTCAAAGAGCAGCCAGAATCAGATGGAGTGATGGATGACATAGAAGCGACACTCATGGTGAACAGGGAGCAGTTAGGGTTTATTCCCGAAGAGAAAGGTGGAGACATTGCTGGAAAATTGATTGTTGTAGATAAGGATCCTGATACTGGCAAAGAGATTAAGATTGACTGCACTAAGATGGGTACTGGAGCTTATTCAATTCCAATCTCTGTTGAGCATCTTAATTTTGAGACTGATGCCAAATTCATTCTTGCGATAGAGACAGCAGGTATGTTCCAGAGGCTTGTGAAGCATAAATATTGGAAAAAAGCAAATTGCATACTTATTTCTCTAGGCGGCGTTCCGACAAGAGCATGCAGACGATTCATCAGGCGATTGAGCGACGACAAGAAACTTCCTGTTTTTGTATTTACAGATGGTGATCCTTATGGGTTTGGATCAATCTACAGGACACTTAAGGTTGGCTCAGGAAATGCAGCTCACATCAATGAATATTTCTGCGTGCCGCAGGCAAAGTTCATAGGGATAACTCCTCAGGACATAGTAGATTACAAGCTGCCCTCCCACCCATTAAAAGAAGTGGACTTCAAGAAGATAAAGGATCTGATTAAGAACGACCCTTTTGTGCATGCCCACAAGCCATGGCAAAAAGCCCTCAAGCAGCTTTATAAGATGAAAGTAAGGGCAGAACAGCAGGCTCTTGCTACGCACGGTCTTAATTTCGTAATCAGCGATTATCTTCCTAAAAAGATGAAGGATCACAAAACCTGGCTTCCATAGATTAAAAATTTATGAAAGAAATTTTTGATGGACATAATTCTTTTTGTATTTTTAAATTCCAATCCTCTCCTGAGAGGATGCTACTTTTAAGTTACATCACTCCCAACCATTTAAATACGCTGCTAATTCTCCATAAGATGCATCAGGTGATTTAAAAATGACAGATAAGGAAGATTTTAATTTAATATCAGAAAACATTGCTGCTATGGAGAATCCAAAAGAAAAGGTTTTACATAATCTGGCAGAAACTATCCAAGATTTGCAGAATAAGAAAGGCAGTACTGCTGAAACAAGCAGAGATGGCACACGCACTTACAATATGCCCAATAGGGGCAGGAAAAAAGGCATAGATTTTTCCATGAAGCCAATGGAATTAAAGCAATATCTTGATAAAAGAGTTGTTAAGCAGGACTCGGCAAAACTCATGATTGCCACAAAGGTCTGTACCCATTATAATTCTATCAGGTATAGGCAGGAAAAGGGTGAAGACCCAATGGCTGATGTTGATAATATCAAGCCAAACATCCTGCTACTTGGACCCACAGGTGTTGGCAAGACTTTTATTATCAAGCATATAGCCAATAAGCTGGATGTTCCTTTTATTAAAGCAGATGCTACTAAATTTTCAGAAACAGGATATGTCGGAGGAGATGTTGAGGATTTAGTCAGGAACTTGGTTAAAGAAGCAAATAATGACATTGAAAAAGCCCAGTATGGCATTATTTATATTGATGAGGTTGATAAGATTGCATCTGCAGGCAGAGGTTCCAACACAAGGGATGTTTCAGGAACTGGTGTACAGCGCGGTCTGCTTAAGATAATTGAAGAAACTGAGATTGATCTGAACTCTAAGATGGATGTCCCATCCCAGATATCTATGGCACATGAATACCAGAAGACAGGGGTAATTAAAGAAAGAAAGATTAATACAAAGAATATCCTTTTTGTCTTTAGCGGTGCTTTTAATGGGCTTGATGATATTATCAAGAAAAGGACTCTAAATAAATGCTCAATGGGTTTTGGAGGAGAGGTCCATTCCAAAGATGATGTTGTTGATTACCTTGCTGATGTAACTCCTGCTGACTTGAGGGAATATGGATTTGAATCAGAATTCATCAGCAGAATCCCTATAATCTCAGTGCTTGAAAGATTAAATGAAGATGATTTAGTCACAATCCTGAAAAATCCAACTTGCTCTATTATCAGAAAGAAAAAAACAGATTTTGCATCTTATGGTATCAACCTTGAATTCAGCGACGATTCATTTCAGTATTTTAGCAAGGAAGCAACAAGCCATGGAACTGGAGCAAGAGGTCTTGTTACTGTAATTGATAATGCTTTGCTGTTTTACGAGGCAAAACTGCCAGACAGTGGCATAACTTCTTTGCATGTAACAAAAGACATGGTAGATAGGATTATTGATCCAAATGATATCATTTATCAAGCTGTTTCAGATGCTAGCTTTAAGGCATATGAGGATAAGATAAAATCCGAGTATGGCATCAGTCTTAATTTTGATACTGCTGCCAGAAAACTGATTTGGGATGGAGCACAGAAGGCTAATGTCCATGTTTATGAATTTTGTGCTGGTAAATTTAGTGATATAGAAGACGCTTTTAATCTTATCGCGAATAAGAATCCAGAGAAAGTAATTACTATTACAGAAAAAGCAGTGGAAAATCTCAATGATTACATTGGCCAACTTATCATGCAGGAGTACAAAGAGTAATTTTTATTTTTTATGCATCTTATTTTTTTTATGCGAACAGCCCAAAATATTCTCTGGCTAAGTCATTGTTTACATTTATTATGATTTTATGATGCTGTTTGAATCCATTCCTCAGAAGCATAGGGATAGTTTCCCATGTTTTCTTATGATCCAATTCTGGATTATAATGTTTCTTTGGGTCAAATACTCCATTCTTATCAAGCGGGTCATAATATGGTCTGATTAATATTGTCTGCTTATCTCTTATATATATGCCCCTGATGTATTTGTTATATAGTGATTTGCCAAATTTGTGTATTGTGCTTGCATGGGATGTTGATATCCTGGCTGGCAGGAATTCCTTTGTTTTAGGATTAAAAGAGAATCTGCCAACATAAGCTTTTTCATCATAAGAAAGGGCATTTGTGGGTTTCATATTAAGGATAAAATCATCAGTTGAATACCAGCTAAGATAACCTTCTTTTATTTCTTTTGGAATATTTACATCAACCCAATCGTCTATTGTTTCTATTTTCTTTTGGTTAGCTATTGCTATCTTTTCCAATCCTGCAATCTCTTCAGGAGATGTGATAGGAAATTGGTAGTCCCACTTATCATATTCGCAAATCCTTATCTCATATTCTATGATTTATACCCCTCAGTAAAACCAAATAATTGCTTGTTTAAAAATGTTTATAAAGTTTTGGCAGAAAATTTTGAATAAACGGCCCCGATGGGATACTCACTAGCTGAAATGCTCAGAAATGGAACATTTCTGGCATGCTAAAAATCTAATGATTTTTATCAAGTCAGCTAGCACCTTTGTGAGTTGTCTGGCTTCGCCAGCCAAGCCCACTTAACAGAATGATAAAAATAACGGCCCCGATGGGATTCGAACCCACGGTTTACAGCTTAGAAGGCTGTCGCCTTATCCAGACTAGGCTACGGGGCCAGTTGTAATAGATGTTATTTTTTATTTATTTATAAAGTTGCCTATAATCTCAGTATCTCCTTCAAATATACTGTATATATAAAAAAGTTTATAAATATGCTTGATTACCCTAATAAATACAAGCGGAGGTGGCCAAGCGGCTAAGGCGAGAGGCTGCAACCCTCTTATTCCTGGGTTCAAGTCCCAGCCTCCGCTTTCTTTTTTTTTCAAATTTTTTCTTCAATGCATGCAGTTGAGACCGCAGTGAACAACTGTACAGTGAGCAGCTGAGGCTGCTACGCCTTAGGTTCTTGTCCCAGCCTCTGCTTCTTTTTTCATTTATCCCTTAAAGATTCCCTTAATTCTATAACTCACACACCATCAATATCTCTGAAGGATATATTGATATAATTAACAAGATTTATAAATTAATAATAAATAGCACTTATATGCCCAATGCAAAAATAGCTATAAAAAAAGAAAAAAAGCAATATATTAAAGAATTAGGCCGCGAAGTTACAGTATCAAAGCTTGCGCAATACTACATAGCAGACACATCAAAAGATTTTCATTGCACTGACGGCATAATCATCAAATCAGATTTGGCTAAAGAATCATCATCAGCAAAATCATCAAAAGGCAAAGAATATGCTATATTCTCTGCCTCATTTACAGACGACTATCGAAGGATAAAACGGCTTGCCCAGATAATTCCTCTTAAAGATATTGCAGCAATCATGGTAGGGACAGGGGTAGGTCCTGAAAGCAAAGTTATTGATTCTGGCACTGGAAGCGGAGCAGTATCCCTATTCCTTGCAAGGCATGTAAAGGAAGTCATAACTTATGACATCAATGATGAACATATTGAAATAGCAAAAGAGAATGCAAAAGAGCTGGGCATAACAAACATAAGTTTCAACAAAGGCGATATAAAAGATGGCATCAAGGAAAAAGATGCAGATTTGTTTGTGCTTGACATACCTGAGCCCTGGGCAGCAATCAACACATTAGACAAAGCATTGAAGATAGGTGGTTTTGTAGTTTCATACAGTCCTACAATTCCACAGGTAGCAGATTTTGTGAATGCAATAAAAGACCTAGAGCAGTTCATGCATATCAAGACAATTGAGATACTTGAAAGGAAGTGGGAGATAGATGGCAGAAAAGTCAGACCAAAAGGGCAGGAAATCGGTCATTCAGGTTTTTTGACATTTGTGAGAAAAATAAGATCAGTGGGGGAGCAAGATGAATAAAGAACAATTAATAAAATTCATAGGAGCATTCTTCAGCGCGCTGGTAGTGTTAAATTTTCTGTTTTTTGTTTTTGGAAAGATATCAGTTGCGAATTTCTGGTTTATACTTATCTTATGCGCGCTTGTATCATTCTTTGGCATCCCAACACTTCGCAGGAACCTTCTTCAAAAATAAGCATAGGCATTAAGTTGCAATCCTATCCCCCCCCCCTAGATTCCATGACACATAAAAAGTTTGCAAAGCAAACTTTTTACTTAACCATCACTTTTGCAACTTGAATATAAGGTGTAGCAGGTTCATAAGTCTCAAGTTGATAGCTCTTTGCAACATTCAATAATTCTGTGTAATGCCTTTTGCACAATAGGTCAGATATTTCTTTTAGCCCAGTTTCTCTTATTTCTTTCAGCAGTTTTTTATCAGGCTTAAGATTTAATTCATATCTTTTATTTAATTTTTGCGCATTCTCTATATTTCCATTTTTGACAAATTCATTGTATTTTTTTGTCGCAACTTCAGTTAAATAATCTTTGAGATCATATTTCTCTGCCAGTTTCTTCAATTTTTTGATTTTAGATTCTGAATCATAAACCTGTGTACTTATTATTCCTTTGACTGCAAGTTTTTTTAGATCATCACTTAGATTATTTCTCTCAGCAAAATTAAACGCACGATTATAATGTTTTAATTCAACTAATCTGTTATTAAACTCCATTACAGTTATTTCATCTTTAATAGGCTTATCAATACCAAACCTTCTAATTGTCCCTTCAGGAGTCATGCCTTCAATATTTCTTTTCATTGAAAGCTGCAATGCTACTTTCTGGAATTCTAATCTTTCTTTTTCATAGCCAAATTTTTTAGCTGCAGATTCATATCTTATGCACTGTCTGTAAGCATTTTTTATCTGTTCTTTCACAATATGCTCTCTCTTCAGATATATGTTGTCTGGTGCTTTATGGACATCCCTTAGATTAATATTTTTCAGAACTCTCTTTATTGCATCTCCGGCAGTTGTTGTGATAAAACCTTCTTCAATATTATTATATTCACTGCATTTTACTTCAATCTGATCTATTTTCTTATTGAAATCTATTATCTTATTTCTTTGATCTAATTTATTTCCATTTTCAATTTCGCGTCCAAATTCATCTGTTTTTTTTGTTGTATCCCATCTGAAGATATCGGCAAGAACTGTTTGAACATTATATTTGGTTTCTTTAATCTCAATTTCTTTAATCTTGTTTGCATCATAATCATATGTTTCTGCAATACTCATAGCAGCCCTATAATGATTATGGTGGACAAAATTTCTAAGTGCTTCATCTACAATCTTTTGGATATTCTCATCGTTTAAAAGTAATATGTTAGAATCTAAAAAATTCCATAATACATAACCTTTATTCTCTGGCATTTTAGCATCATTATATCCCAGAAGTTCCTGGGTTGCTTTTTGTTCATCTTTTATTTTAAGATAATATTCTGCTTTATCATCAGGCATTAACTTATTTATTGCATCTTCAAGATTTAACTTTTTTTCAGATTTATTTTCCATTTTTCCCTCTCTTTTTTTGAAATGATTTATGTAATCCTAAATGTTTTAAGTGCTAATTAAGAAGCACCAAAGTAGTTAGGAGGTATATTAATATTTATCCTCTCTTTTGAGAGCATAAAATAAATGTTTAAATTGGATATAACTATACAAATATTGTAGGCACCTCCATACTTGAGGGACTATGGCTTTCACAAGCAGAATTAATATTCATATTAGTTGATTAGAACAATCATATTTTTGAGATCACACTCTTTTTTCAAGCATTTTTTTATATTTTCTGTTATATCTGTATCTGTGCCCCTGTATCCAATAAATTTGCCTTTCTCATTAATCCTAGGCACTCCACTTGTCGAGAGCCAGATTTCTTTACCGTCTTTATGCATATTTAGGTTTATGAATTCACGAAAAGGCTTTTTTTTGGCAAATGCTTTAAACGCTGCATTTTTCATCTTCTTCTTATTGTGAGATAGTCATAATAATGAGGTTGCCTGATTTTGAAAATATCAGGCAGATTCTTGTGAAGATTGGCAAAAAGAGCAGGATAAAGCTGATAGAAAAAGCTGGAAAAGCTGTAAAAATAGGAAAGGTATACACTCAGCATGCAGGATGCGATATGGATTATGTGAAACAGGTTATCAGGATTGCAACAATAAATGCAGAGATTCCTGAGCCATTGCGGATATCCCATCTCATCTCTGCAGGAATAGTGGTGGGTGAAAGCAAGGGCAATACCTAGTAAAAAAGCAAAATTTAATAAGTGTCACTTCCAGATATCCATATAAATTAATAAAAAGAGGAAAAATGTCTCAGCCATTATTATATCTTACAAATATAACTATTATACTTCTCCTTGGAATAATCCTTTCACTGGTAGCAAGAAGACTCAAGATATCAAATCTTTTACTTCTTGTATTATGTGGTATTGTGTTGAATAAGATTAGTACTTATGCATATGCAATAACATTTGATCCAGTATTTCTCACATCCATAAGCATACTTGCTCTTGTGATGATAGTTTTTGACTCCTGTACAAGATTCAAGCTTAAAGAGCTTGACGAATTTTCTATTCTTGCCATAAAATCAACTATTATATGGCTGGTGCTTAACCTGATCTTGATGACATTTGCTGTACTCTTCATCTTTGACAAGCCTTCACTGCTTATGGCACTTATGTTTGCAGCATTGATGTCAGGCACAGCCCCTGCTGCAGTTCTTGTGATGTTTAGGGGAACAGAGAACAGGATTGCAAAACTCCTTGAAGTAGAGGCAATTGTCAATACTCCTATTATTGTTCTTCTTCCATTCATAATCCTTGGCTTTATCGGAAGGGTAAAGGTAGAATTTCTGCTTACAAGCATCATTGAACAGATTGGACCTTTTCTTCAGCAGTTTGTTGCAGGAATCGGCGCAGGCATACTTGTAGGCATAGTTGGTTTTAAGATAATAGGCAGCAAGTATCCTGGAACAATGGGTCCGCTCACTGCAATGACAGCATCCCTTTTCACATATATACTTGCAGAGAACCTAGGGGGCAGCGGAGTCCTTGCAGTTACGACACTGGGATTGTTCTTTGGATACTTCTTCAAAAGAGAAACTGCACATCTTGTAGAATATTCATCAATGTTTGCCAATACTCTGATCATTCTTGTGTTTGTGCTGATAGGATTGTCTGTAGATATACCTTTCACTTTCAGTTTCTTTGGTAAGTCATTCCTCTTATTTGTTATCTATCTGCTGATAAGATATGTTTCAATACTTATATCTTTTAAAGATCTGAAATATAAGGTTAAAGAGAAGATATTCATGGCACTGAATGCACAGAAAGGGATAGCCACAGCAACAGTAGCATTCAGCCTTACCACTATTGCAGTTGCTCATGTCCAAATTGTTGAAGGTGTTGAGGGCATTGGGCAGATTCCTTTCATAAGCCTGCCTGGAGCAAAAGAGATGCTCTCATTGATAGTTGTCTTTATTATCTATTCGCTTCTTGTTTCTACAATCATACAAAGAGTTTCTAAATTCTTTATAGGTGAAATAATTATTCCAGAATCGACTGCTATGGAAGATAATTCTTCAGGATCTGGCACTGGCAAATCCAAGCCGCCAGCAAAGAAAAAAGGGAAAGGAAAATGATCAGGATAGGTCCTGCAGGTTTTGGCGGAAGCCCTGTTGAAAATATTGGACATGTTGCAGAACTGGGCTTTACAGCTGCTGAAGTGGAGTTCACCTATGGGGTGAGGATGAAAAAAGCAGATGCCGAGAAGCTTGGCGAACTCAATAAGAAACATAAGCTTATGCTTTCCATCCATGCGCCTTATTACATAAATCTTGCATCAAAAGAAAAAGAAAAGATTGAAGCATCAAAGAAAAGAATAATTGACAGCTGTGAGAGAGGGCACCAGATGGGAGCAAAATATGTTGTTTTCCATGCAGGATTTTATCAGGGAATGGACCAAGAACAAGTATTTCAGCTCATAAAAAAAGGAATAATTGAGATAAATGAGACCATAAAAAAGAACAAATGGAACATAATGCTTGCCCCTGAAACAACAGGCAAGGCTTCGCAGTTTGGAGATCTTGATGAGCTTATAAGGATGAAAAAAGAGACTGGCTGCCATATCTGTATTGATTTTGCTCACCTGAAAGCAAGAAACATCGGCAAGATAGATTATGATGAAGTTATGAAAAAGCTCAAACCCCTTGGGTATATACATGCACATTTCTCAGGGATTGAATGGACAGACAAAGGCGAAAGAAGGCACTTGATAACAGAAGAGAAAGACATCAAAGAACTCCTTTCTTATCTATTGAAGTATAAGATAGATGCTACTATCATAAACGAAAGCCCTGATCCTATAGGAGATTGTATGAAGACAATGGGGATATTGGAATAGAGGACTTTGATTAACCCCACTTTTGATGAATTAATCAAAGTAATCTATCAGAGTTTTGAACAATTTGATGGGTTATTCAAAACTCTCAATAGAAAATAATATAAATCAACCGAGAAACCCATTTATAATGAAACGCAAAATCCTCCTCTTAGCAGTAATAATCTTCTCATTAATGATTCTCTCAGGCTGCACAGAACCAAGGGGTGCAGGCACCGGAGCAGACACAAAGGAGAGCTCAAAAGATATAATCAAAAACCCTTCAGATTGTATTGGTATGACCTCTGAAGCAGAAAAGATAGCCTGTTTTACTAAATCTGCAGTATATAAGAAAAATATTGACATCTGCACAAAAAACATAGATCAGGGACCTCTCCAGGACGGATGCATAATGGCTGTAGCCCTGGCAAAAGGTGACAAAGACTTATGCGATCTGATGAGCAACATGACAAAAGACACCACATCGCAGGACAAGATGTGCAAAGCAATGATTACTCTTGACACAGCATACTGCGACCAGATTAAGACTCTCGGGGGCATGGGTCAGTCACAGATGATAGGCGCATGCTATGCATTCATAGTCGAGAAGACCAAAGACACAAAAATCTGTGAACAGCTCTCAAGCGAGATTGCAAAAAGCTACTGCTATATGGCAGCAGCAAACATTACTGGTGATTTAAGATACTGCCAGATGATACCAAAAAAATCTCAAAAGAATGATTGCTATTTCAATTATGCTGTTTCAACAGGAAAATGGAAATATTGCGCAAACATAACAGATGAATATGGGTACAAGGAGGACATCAAACAATGCTACACAATTGCATCAATCAAAGCACAGGACCATAAAGGATGCATGAATCTAGGAGACCCTAATGAATGCCTGATAGGTATCCTGAAGATTGAAAAAGATATATCACTATGCCCCAAGATGTTTGGAAGCCCCTATAAAGACTGGTGTTATTATTTCACTGTGCCTGAGCTGGTTGAGGAGGGGCATGTGTCAGACTGTGCTGCAATACCTGACGAATTGGTAAGATATGGATGCATGATAGCTTTCGCAGAAAAAAAGAGTGACACAAAGATATGCAAAAGCATACCAGATTCATATATTGAGTACATAGAATGCTACGCAAAAGCATTCACATCTGAGACCAGCGCAAAAGCATGTGATAAATTTGAAGATGACGAATCTCTTTGGAATACATGCAATGACATGCTTGCCAAAAACGCAAAATCTATAGATACATGCAATAAGATAAAGCATGAGCCAAGCAGAATATTCTGCACAGCACTGGTTGAAGATAAATGGGAAATCTGCGAGAATATCGTGTTTGGCAAATGGGACCCATATGGAGAGCTTAGGTATGTCTCAAATTGCAAGATTGAGGTGGCTCTTGTGCAGGACACATCAGATCAGAAAAACCTGCTTGATATCTGCGATACAATACATCTGACAGAATACATGAGATCACGAATAAATGCGATGAACAACTTAAGGCCAAGTGAAGTGGAAGAGAAAAAGAAAGAATGCAAGGAAAAAATCATATCACATATGATGCATTCAGGATATCCTAAAGCAGCAGAGATCTGCAAACAGGAGGGCGGCAGGCTCTCAGACGATGGCAGAGATTGCTGGGTTAAAAAATGGCCACCCAAAGAAAAATACAGCTACTGTTTTGCAGAGGATTGTGTAAAAACAGTTAGGGAAGGATATCTGAGTTTTATATATAAAAAACATGGCTTATGACAAGCTTTTTATATAAAACACATTTCTTAATATAAATATGGAAAAAATCATCTTAGACACAAATTTCCTTCTTATACCTGCCCAGTTTAAGGTTGATATATATTCAGAGATAGAGAAGTTGGCAGACTTTAGATATGAGCTGAATATCCTTGATAAATCAATAGATGAACTCAATAAGATTGCTCAGGAACAGAAAGGGAAAGTAAAGAGAGATGTTAAATTAGTTCTTTCTATGGTTGAGCAAAAAATAAGACAAGGCAAAATCAGCATTATTGACACTCCAGGCGATGACAGGCTGGTGGATGATATAATTGTCTCCCTTGAAAAAGATATTGTAGCAACCCAGGACATAGGCCTCCAGAAGAGATTGAAAGCTAAAAAAGTTAAAATTATTTCCATGAGGCAGAAAAAGTATTTATTCTTCAAATAATTTCATCCCCTTTTTACTTGCTCTTATAGGCTGCAAAAAACCACCACTCTAAATTTACGCAGCAAATTTAGGCGAATTAAACCCAAACCTTTTTAAAGGTCTTATTATTCCCTTATACTAATAATATCATGAATATTAATCGAGGGATTTTAAAAAATGTTCTACAGAACTGAAATAAAGGATTATATAAGGATACCACCCAATCTGTTTGACCTTCCTCTTGAGGAAGCGATTACAAAAAGGATAAAGAACAAGTATGATGGTTATATTTCACAGGAACTGGGCATAGTGATAGATGTGTCATCTGTTGATGAGATCAGGGAAGGGATAATCATTCCTGGTGATGGAGCTTCATACTACCATGCTAAATTTAGACTCCTTACATTCAAGCCTGAACTACAGGAAGTAGTGCTTGGCAAGATTAGGGATATTGCTGATTTTGGAGCATTCATCAGCATGGGTCCTATTGAGGGCATGATACATATATCACAGACAATGGATGACTTTGTTTCATTCTCGAAGGAGAAGACTCTTGCAGGCAAAGAGAGCCACAAGGTGTTGAAAGTAAATGACCTTTGCAGAGCAAGGATAATCGCATTGTCTTATAAGGATGTGACCAATCCAAAATTAGGTCTTACTATGAGGCAGCCAAATTTGGGAAAGATTGAATGGCTTGAAGAGGCAAAAGAATCTCCCCAAAACCCACAAAGCGAAATGAGGACATAATATGGCAAAGAAAAAAGCGTGCAAAAAATGCAAAAGGCTAATTGATGGGAATGAATGTCCAATCTGCAAAACAAGCTCATTTGCAAACAGCTGGCAGGGAAGAATAAGCATCCTAGATGCAAATAAATCAGAGATTGGTAAGAAAGTTGGACTCAAAGAGAAAGGTGAATACGCAATCAAAATGAGGTAGTTCTTCTCATATATTTTACAAGGTGTTAAAATGGAATTAAAGATATTAGAAAAAAAGGAAAATAAGCTTATTGACAGGATTGAGATTTCAGCAAAACTTAGTTTTACAGGAGCTACTCCTTCAATGGAACAAGTAAGGAGTTCTATAGCTTCGCAAATGAAAGCAAAGGCAGACAACATCTTAGTCAAAAAGATTGACACTGATTATGGCTATCCCACAGCAGATGTGGCAGCTTTTATTTATGGATCTGCAGAGAGCATGGAGAGATTCGAACCCAGAATTGGTAAAAAGGCTTTGGAGAAAATAGAGAAAAAGCAGAAAGCTGCAGAAGAAGCAAAGAAAAAAGCAGCAGAAGAAGCAAAAAAGGCTAAAGAAGAAGCTGCTGCTAAACCTGAAGAAAAACCTGCTGATGCTCCTAAAGAAGAAGCTAAACCTGAAGAAAAGAAAGCAGAAGAAAAACCTGCTGATGCTCCTAAAGAAGAAGCTAAACCTGAAGAAAAGAAAGCAGAAGAAAAACCTGCTGAAGTTCCTAAAGAAGAAGCTAAACCTGAAGAAAAGAAAGCAGAAGAAAAACCTGCTGAATCTCTTAAAGAAGAAGCTAAACCTGAAGAAAAGAAAGCAGACGAAAAGCCTGCTGAATCTCCTAAAGAAGAAGCTAAACCTGAAGAAAAGAAAGCAGAAGAAAAACCTGCTGATGCACCTAAAGAAGAAGCTAAACCTGAAGAAAAGAAAGCAGATGAAAAACCTGCTGAATCTCCTAAAGAAGAAGCTAAACCTGAAGAAAAGAAAGCAGATGAAAAGCCTGCTGAATCTCCTAAAGAAGAAGCTAAACCTGAAGAAAAGAAAGCAGATGAAAAACCTGCTGAATCTCCTAAAGAAGAAGCTAAACCTGAAGAAAAGAAAGCAGATGAAAAGCCTGCTGAAGTTCCTAAGGAAGAAGAGAAAAAAGTTAAATAAAAATAAGATTGATTTAATAAAAAATGGCAGAAGAAAAAGCAGTAAAGCTGAAGAAAACAAGCAAGAAGTGGGAATCTTATGAAGTCGCAGGAAACGAGCTAAAAAGGAAAAACCAGTCATGTCCTAAATGCGGAGCAGGAGTATTCCTTGCAAAGCACAAGAACAGGCAGACATGCGGCAGTTGCGGATATACTGAGTTTATTAGCAAGAGTTCTTAAGATTTTATTGTTCTGGGTTAATTTTAATGCCCCTTATGTCCAATATGTTTGTGTCCCCTCTTTTTCTTATTTTTGATATGATTGATATGGGTAACCTTTTCTTCTAGGAATTTATTAAGATTTAACCCATATTTTTCAATCAATGTAGATGTATGATCTCTCCCCAGAAAGTTAGGTATAATTACATAAGTCGCACCTTTATCATATAATTCCATAGCTTCATCAACCTGATGAGCAACAATAATTATGATTGCTTTTTTATTAGACTCTCTAATTTTATTAATTAATAAAAGATTTGTATCAAAGTCTGGTATTGTTGAATATAGCATCTTGGTTTTTGACAAATTCAATTCATTCAATAATTCATAGTCACTGGCATCACCATATCTGCAGTCAGTTCCTTCTTTTGCAAGGTCTATTATTGTTTCTGGGTTGTAGTCCACAACCAAAACCTTCTTTTTTATTTTTTTAAAAGATTCTAATAAATCATCACCCATTTGATTATATCCAAAAAGAATAATGTCATAGACATCATGCTCATGATATTTGTGTTCATCTACTTTGCTGCCTTTTTTTTCAAAAATTTTCAAATATTTTGATAGATGTGAGTATATCTTGTTTGAATGAATTATCATATAAGTTGAACCTGCAATAGTTATTAGGCCAATAACAGTTACTAAGGATAAGATCTCATTTGTTAAGTGTCCTACTTTAACTCCCAAAGCAATAAGGATTAAAGAGAATTCACTTATTTGAGCTACAGTTAACCCTGCTAAGAAACTATTTCTTCTTGTATATCCAAGAAAGCCCATTAAAACCATTACTATTAGGGGATTCCCAATTAATATAAATATTGAAAGTA
Organism: Nanobdellota archaeon; assembly: GCA_034723595.1. Classification (GTDB taxonomy): domain Archaea; phylum Nanobdellota; class Nanobdellia; order Woesearchaeales; family JAGLGH01; genus JAGLGH01. The sequence goes on along the minus strand of JAYEPB010000009.1, from coordinate 2,565 downwards.
GGATTATGGGAAGAATATATTGTTGCATATTTGTAAAAACCATTTGAGAGCCTAATAATATAAAAAATAGAACAATAAAAAAGTCACGCAGAGGTCTCATTCTAGAACTAATCTCATAACGATAGGGGGACATAGACAGGGTAATGCCTGCAAGTAAAGCCCCTATTTCCATTGAAAAATTTAAATAATGAAAAAATGAAGCTAATGCCAAACACCAACCAACTGAAAATAATAATAAAAATTCCTGAGATTTTGCAATGGCTTTAGTTACACTTGGTAATATATAAATGCCAACTAAAGATAATATCACTAATAAACCCACTCCCTTTAAAATAGTTCCTAGAACCAAAGTAGTTGAATTAAGTTCACCTGAGGTTGATGAAATAACCATCAAAATGAGCATTGCAATTAAATCCTGAATAATTAAGAATCCAATAGAAATCTTCCCATATAATGTGTTTATATCCTCTTTATCTGATAAGAGCTTCATAATAATTATAGTGCTGCTAAATGTCAAAGCCATAGCGACATATATTGATATCATGGTAGAAAAACCAAAAAGTTTACATATGAAAAACCCAATTAAAGAAGTGAATATAACTTGGCCAATCCCTGTAACTGAGGAAACTTTACCTACTTCTTTTATGACTTTAGGATTTAAATTTAAACCAACAATAAAAAGAAGCAGAGCTATGCCCATATGTGAAAATATATCCATGGTTCCAGTTGAATGAATAATATTAAGAAAATAAGGCCCAACTACAATTCCACTAAGGATATACCCTACTATTAAAGGTTGTCTTAAGAACCGCATCAATCCTGCGATTAAAATAGTTATTACAATAATGATTCCTATCTCAACTAGTATTTCCATTTTTTCTCTTATTTAACAATGTTCTAATAAATTAAGTATGCTGCTTGGAGTTACAACACCTATAACTCTCTTGTTTTTATCTAAAACAGGAATGTAATGAAAACCCTCTTTATACACTAATTCTATCACTTTGTTAATAGGTGTATCAGGGTTTACTGTGGATCTGTGTTTATTGATTAATTCTTGAGCCTTCTTATATCTGAATTCCCTTTTATAGCCAATATTTAATATTTTTGTGAGAGGTTCATTTTTTACTTGATGTAAAAATAATCTAATTAAGTCTTCATTACTGATCTCTCCTATAAATCTCTTATCAGATGTCACCACTATACAAACATTTATATTCTCTTTCTTTAGTTTCTTTACAATTCTATCTGAATCATCATCTTGATAAATAAACACAGGTTTAATCATTGCATCTTTTGCAGTCAGCTTTCTGATGTTTTCACTTTCATAAATAGTTATAGCTTCCTCTTCCTTTATTTTATTGATTTGGTCTGTTAATTTCATTTATTATCTCATTTTAGTTTTTTAACAATTTTATCATAAACCTCAAACAACTCCTTAATTTCTTTTATTTTAAGAAAATAGAATTTTTCTGGCGATTGATTCTCAAAATTTACAAATCCTAAATCATATAACAACTTTAAATGCTTGGATGCAGAAGACTCAGAGAGATTCAATTGTTTTGCGATTTCATGGACAGATACACTTTCCTTCTGATAAAGTATGTGTAAAATATCCCTTCTTATTCTTGATCTAATTGCTCTAGCAAGTTTTTCGTCAGGCATAATAAATAAATATACTTCCTGTTATTTAAATGTTTCCATGTTGCGCAAATGAGCAACAATGAAACTTTCAGCAACCTAAGGTTTCTGAAACGCCAAAAATGCTTTACGTTTTTAAGCGTGCTAAAACTTTGTTTTTGAGCATATTAAACTCATCTATATATTCCCATCGCCTACTAAATTCACTGATTTTACTTATTGTATCTTCCACACAATCGAAACATTTATATAGTTGTTAGTGTTCTCAATACATTAAGCAGGCAAAATCAAATTAATCCTTTGGCTTAATCGACGATGCCTGCTTATTTTAGGCAATAGTAAGTGTATCTAATACAGTAAAGGGGGATCAAAAATGGATGAAAAATACACAAAAAAAGCGCAAGTTGGTGATGTAATCATCATTGATGAGAAAAAAGCTCTTGAATATATTGTCATTCAGGCTGAGCTTGAGGGAGGAGGAACAGGTCATGGTCCGCATGACATTTATCCAGATGGCTGGCATGTAAAAGCTAGAAAGCTAAACTCAGGTAGGATCTATAATCCTCAGGCAGAGGCAATTGACTTTTACCAAAGTGGCAGTTTCACCAATATGAAAGAAACAGTAGAGCTTGTAGGCAAAATGGAGCAGACATTTGTTAATAAGGAAGATAAAGAATCAGCTCAAAAAATATACACAATAAGCACAGAAGGCGACTGCGAAGGCAAAAGCACATCAATATTAGGTTATGCAACAGGAGACATAGAAGATATCAGGCTATACTATAATGATAGGAAGAACTACAATCTTTATGTTGATGAGATTAGTGTTCTCAATGTAAAACCTGAATCTATCATAGAGAGAACAAGGCTGCTACAGGAAAAAACAAGCCTGGAAAAAAGACTGGAAGATATTCGAAATTTAAC
>JAYEPB010000008.1:0-22553 GCA_034723595.1 Nanobdellota archaeon | reverse complement strand
CCAAATAGAGCCTAAACATATCTGGAGTGTATAGAAAAAAGAAAGATTTCAATAGTTGCATTATAAGTATATACTTATGAGTCAATTTATAAACAGAAAACAGGAACTTGAATTTTTAAAGAGGAATCAAAAATCCAAAGAAGCGGAAATGATAATCATATATGGCAGAAGAAGAATAGGTAAAACCGAGCTTATTTCAAGATTATGTAAGAATAAGGACTCAATGTACTTTATAGGAAGGTTGGAGTCTAATGAAGACACAATAAAGAGGTTTAATAATCTTCTCATTGAAAGATTCATTTAAGAGAACCTAGCTCCAACTCCTGGGCAGTAACAAAATCCCAATATTTATATAAACAAACCAAAACACACCATAATAACATGCAAAAAACAAATCCTATTATGGAAAAACTTGAAAATATAATTCATTTGAACGATTTAATACAAATCGCAAACAAAACAGACACAAGAGATATACTACATCAATCAATAAACTATTCAAAAAAGATGTATCATATTATTGAGACTAAAAAAAAAGATAACCCATATTATGACCAGGTATCTTTAACAATTGATATTTATAAATCACTTATTACAAATAATAACCTTCTTTAAGATAACCCTATATTAGCACCACTAAAATTCAGAAAACTATTTAAACGCGATATATATCGGGTCATAACATGTGGACAGCAAAAATAAAATTCAGCGGAAAAGGCACACTAATAGGAGACAAAACCCCAAAATATAACATAAACTTATTCGCTTTCCCGCTTTCTTATTATTACGAAAAAGACTTAATCACAGTTCATATCACAGGAACAATCTTTGGAAAAAAAGAAGACAAAAAAAGATTTATAAAAGAATTAAAAAAAGAAGCAAGAATCATAAACTTCGAGTTAAACAATGACTTCTTCATCGGAACAATCAAAGAACCCACATACACAAAATGCGTCTATAACAAAGACATCATCCATCTTGCCCCTGCGCTGATATCTGAGAAAGGACATGAAATAATCACAATAGGAAGCTTTAAAAGAGAACCTCTGAAAAAGGTTATCAATTTATTCAAAAAAAAATACAATGGTAAATTAATATTAATCCAGCAAAAAAAAGTAAAATCAATATCTATAATAAAAATGCATCCAGAATTGACAGGAAAACAAAAAGAAGCAATGACTCTGGCAATCAAAGAAGGATATTACCATTCACCAAGAAAAATAAGTGTGCAGCAACTTGCTAAACTAACTAACTTAAGCTTCTCAACATATCAGGTGCATTTAAGAAAAGCTGAAGAAAAATTGATGCCTTATTTATTTGAATAAGACCCGATATATATCGCTGCAAATAATATATTCTTTATTATAACCCCATTATCTAATGATTACAATAAAGGATATTCTGATAGAAGATGAAATACAAAAATATAACAAAGGATGGAATGATTTTAAAGACAAATATAGGGATAACAGTTCATACAACGTGCATTCAGGTTATCCAATAATCAGTATGGTATATCAGTTTGAGGACAAACCTCTATTCAGAGCGCATGTTTTCTGCAAGAGATTAAGGAAAGAAGATCCCTATAATATGGCTGATAAATGCCTCCAGCCATTCTGGCATGCAAAACATTACTTAACAGTTGCTGAACAAATGTATACTGCAAGTACAAGATTGATTATTGGAGACAATTACAATCAGCTAATGGCAAAAGAAGTTCCAGGACAATTCAAATGGAAAAATCCAATATTTTGGAGAGATAATGTATCTGTTGAACTAATCAGAAAAGAACTTGGGAAGAGGGGCAAATATGATGTCCAGCAAGGATATTTCACATTTTATTCAGATAAAGCAAATAAAGTATTATCACGAATGAACGCAGCATCCTATTGGCAGAAAAGGGCATATGTAAAAGATATTCAAAATATAAAGCAATGTAATGGAAATGGCATTGAAAGTCTGATCAGAAAGATAAAATGGCAGGATATCAATCACAAACGCATCCTTAAACCTAGGAATAATCTATTGGCAACAAAAGATGATTTAATCAATGAATTAAGAAAAGGCAATATTCCCGAGAAAGAGTTGGATGATTTTTTTTCATTCTGGTGAGGAAGATTATCATAACTTGCGCCCAAAATTAAGAAGTCATTGACTGCCAGTATTGGATTTGCCCTTGGGCTATTTTGACTTATATCTGGATTCAACCAAAAGAGATGACAAAGTGTTCAGGTATTTGATTGAAGAGATTGCCTTCATTAACTTGAAAAAGATTAACGCTTAATCAAGTCATCGAAAAACGCCAACCTCAAATCAATTCCCTGTATCTTTTTTTGTGTTCCAATATTAATCAGATACTTTTGCTTTATTTTAGGATAGCTTTTCAGAAACATATTCATGCCTATAAAATCATCTCTTTTTAATTTATTCTTAAATTTAGCTTCAATAGGTATCTGGTTGCTCACAAAATCTATAATAAAATCCACCTCATGTCTGTTTTTATCCTGCCAATATTTAATATTTTCATGACCAGCTTTAATCAACTCGCCCAAAATATATCCTTCAAATAAAAAACCACTGTCATTTCTTAAATTTATAGGGTTAAAATTATTGATAAAAAAATTCCTGACACCATTATCAATAAAATACATTTTTGGCATTTTTACTAATTCCTTATTCTTATTTGTGAAGAACGGTCTTAATTCAAGCACAAGAAACGTCTCCTTAAGAATCTCAATATAATCCTTTACCTCATACTGCCTCATAGAACATCTATCTGCAACTTCTTCAGATCTTATCTTTTGCGCATTATTGACTGCAAGATATTCAATCAATTTCTTAACACCTAGAATTTTCCCAAATTTAAGATAACCAACAAGATCTTTTTTAACATAGAAATCAAATATGTTTTTCAGGATTTCTATCTTTCCAGCATTATTCTCAGTTAACACTACTTCAGGATAGCCGCCATAAACCATAAACTCATACAGGAAATTCTGCAGATAAGGAATCTTTAAACCCTCTCCAGATAATTCCCTTATATTATTGAACTGTTCTATTGCTTTTGTGTCTTCCTTAAACCATAAGAATTCTTCAAAATCAAGAGGATAAAGAAAATGCATTTTCTTTCTTCCAGCAAGAGATTCCTGTACCTGTTCTTTAATTTTCAATGAAGATGACCCTGATGCATAAATCTTAATATTCTTGCAATTATCATAAACATTCTTCATAATTATAGACACACCATCATACCTTTGAAATTCATCAAGGAACAGATAAAAATATTCTTTTTGATTGTCCTTATATCCATTTAGCTTTAGAATATTGATTAACCTATCAAAAGAATTGACTTGCTCAAGATTTTCCAGAATATCCAAATCAAGAAATAAGCATTTATGGTCTATACATAGTTTTTCATAAAGTGCTTTTAGGATAGTAGTTTTCCCTACCTGCCTTGGACCTATAATTATAGAAATCTTGTTAGTGCTTTTCTCATTCAGAACCTTTTCAAAGAGTTTTCTTTTTTTCATTCTAATTTAAATTAATATTTATTTTGGATTAAACTAAAATAAATTAATTTTTGTTTTAGTATATAAACTTTTCGTTAATATTTAACCTAATTTCATTATTCACAAAAAATAGATAAAACATCAATAAAAAGTGAAGAATAGAAACTTAACTATTTTTCTTCTAAAAATTCACCCAAAATAAGCCCTATAAGTAGTTCTAATCATCTCTTTAATACCAACTTTAGGCTCCCATCCAATCATTTTCTTAGCCTTCTCATTTGAAGCCACAAACCCAGCAGGATCTCCCTGTCTGCTAGGACCAACTTCATAATTCAGCTTTTTCCCAGTCACTTCCATGGTCATATTAACAAGTTCTCTTACACTTACTCCTGTAGAAGTACCTAAATTAATAACTCCACTCTCTTCTGCATTCAACGCCAATATATGCGCATCAACCAGGTCATTGATATCAATATAATCCCTTATGCAAGTTCCATCCTTTGTGTCATAATCATCTCCATAAATCACAAACTTATCCCTCTTCCCTGCCAGAACTTCCATTATTATAGACATAACATTCTTTGCATTAGGGTCAGTATAGTTTAATCCTGCATCTCCTGCAACATTAAAATATCTCAAAGAAATATACTTAATCTTATGAATACGGGAATACCATACAATCATTTCCTCACTTGCAAGCTTTGTATAGCCGTAATAATTAATAGTGCTAAGAGCGCAATTCTCATCAACCAGAAACTCTTTAGGCATACCATAAACAGCAGCGCTTGATGAGTAAATTATCTTTCCAACATCATATTTAACCATCATATTAAGCAGGTTCACAGTCCCTGTGATGTTATCAGAATACTTAACAGCATTCTCCATTGATTCATCCACTGCCTTATATCCTGCAAAGTGCATCACTGCATCAATCTTATTCTCAGAAAATACCTTTGCCAGATTTTCCTTATCAACAAGATCAACCTCATAAAACTTTGCTCTGGAATCAATAAACTCTCTCCTGCCATTTGACATGTTATCGACTATAACAACATCATGTCCTTTTTCAATCAATGCCTTCACAGCTGCGCTACCTATGTATCCAGCTCCGCCAGTAACAAGTATAGTTTCCATCATCGCTCTCTCATACAGCTTTCTAAGCACATAATTATACTAACACCAGCTCATTTATATACTTTAGCTTGAGAAAAAAGAAAGCTTTATAAATGGATTTTGATTCCCTATATTCAGACGGCCATAGTGGCTTGGTTCTACCCGTTCCCATTTCGAACACGGAAGTCAAGCAGGCTTACGTTCCATGTTGTACTGTACTTATGTACGGGAACCATGGAAAGCTGTCTACCTTTTTTTATATTTCATCTTATACATAAGAGGATAATACCTATAAGATATATAAATCTCTCATATTAAACCGAAAGATGAATAAACACATGGTTATTCTCCAGTAATAAGATGAAATTACTAATAGTTGAGGATCAAGAAGATCCCCTTGAAGTCTTAGTAAGCACAGTCAATAACATAATCCCTTCTCATTACCCTGATTTTTCTGAAGATGATTATGATGTTGCAAGATGCTACGCTGATGCTCAAAGCAGAATCTCAGAAGATGATTACCAGATAATATTATTGGATAATAGAATGCCTTATGAGAATCAGGGAGATTTAGAAACAACTGACTTTAATAGATTTTGCTCATATTTAGAAAACATTGGTTATAATTTAATTCCAGTTATAAAAGAAAAAAATCCAGAGACGATTATAATAGGAACATCATCTCTCTCAAAAAGCGAATTAAGAGGTCTTCCTGCGCCAGATTATACTATGAGTAAGACATGGGGAAAAGCTGAAACTGATTTACAACAGATATTAAGATAGAAAATCTTACATTTTTAAGTTAATTCAAGAATAATCTTTCCTTCTTTTTCCAGGATATCTTTTATTATCTTATGCTTTTTCAGCTTTGCTTTTATCTCTTGCCAGGAATATTTTTCCCTTGCTTTCCTAAGCTCTACTAGCACCTCATCCACAATCTGATAATTGCTATACATAAGCTCGCCTGCAGCAGTTGAATCTTTTTCTGTCTTTTCCAGCTTCTGCACACTCTTTTCCTGCATCTCAATCATCTTCTTCACTTTATTCAGTTTTTCTTCATACTTTGATGTTGTCTCCACTATCTCTGCTTCTTTCTCTTCCTGAGTCAGCATCTGATCAAACGCATTATTATAGCTTTCTGCCTGCTTTGCTTTGAAATCCTTATAGGATTCCAGGCTAAAAGGAACTATATCTTTGATTATTCCATCTTCTTTCTCGATGATTGCAGGCTTAATCACCTTCTTCTTCAGCTCCTGCAGCTGATTGTTCAAAGAGGTTACTTCCTTATCATCCAGCTGTTTCTTATTCTTATCTATATCTGCAAGCGCTAATATCTCTTCTGCATACAGTCCTCCAAGCCCAAGCTCAACTGCAAGCAGCTGAACCACATTCTTAGCAGATGATGCAAGCAGATTTTTCAACTGCTGCTTAGACAATTCCAGAAGATTATATTCCTTTTTTGGATACTCATACTTTAGACCAGGCCTTACTGTCCTGTCTTTCCACTTATGCATCACCACAGCCTGTATTATAGTCAAATCTCCTTTGCAAAATATGATATTCCCCTTGCCGAAGAGCTCTATATATAAATATCTCTTTTCTTCTTTTGTCTCAAACTCTAGCTCAATAATCCTCTCAAAACCCAGCTGTCTTATTGACCTTAATCTGGAATTTGCCAGATGCTTCCTCAAAGTCATGCAAAATCCTTTAGGAGTCTGGACTTCAGGCTTGTATGCTGTCAGATATGTGAATCCAGGAGGCGCAATCCTTAATCTCAGTTTGCCAACTCCTGTCTTGTGGAACTGGAATATGTAATCCATCTTGTTCAGTTGGTATATCTGATCAACTTTCGCATCTTTAAGAATATCAAATTCTTTAATGAGATAATGAAGTTCTATTGAAGATGTCTGTGTCTTGAGCAGTTGCATATAAAAGGATAAGATAAGGTGATATTTAAATATAACCTTGTTGACAAAGAAATCCCTTTGTTTTCCTATAACTATCAGGAAAAGAGATTGACTTAAGATCATCAAGAGTATCAATATCTATTTTTCTTTTCACTATTTTTACCTTTGGCACTTTTGCCATTATCGAGATGCATGAATTTAAGAAATTTGCAAACGAAGGGTATTTATCCAAATAAGATGCAAACTGACTGCCATATTTCTCATCTAATCCTCCTAGATAAAACCTTAAATCAAATGTTGGACCTGCCAGAATATTAAATCTATCAAGATGATTAAACCAGGAATCCAGTTCTCTTTCATTAATAATAATATCTCCAGTTACTGCTATCACTTTTTTAGGACCATTCTTATTATAGATATATCTAAATGAATCTGGCAAGCCAAGGACTAAACTATATTGAGTACGTTGATAAAAATCCCATCCAGGATATGCTCTGCTAAAATCATCAATATCATTCTTAGGGCATGCAACAGTGATACTGCATACTTTCGAAGCTACTGTTACTATATCCTCCAGCATATATTTCGCAAATTGCGCACTTGCCTTATATCCTATATCCTTCCCCAACCTGGTCTTTGACTTGCCTTCTCTGGGAAAGTTATTTAGAACCAAAAGATGCCTCATGACTTAATTTATTAATAGGTAATATATAAAATTAATCCTTATTGTTTCTTTTCTATATGGTAAATAAAGAACATAAAAAATAAAAAAACACTCAAAGATGATATCCAGATACCTAAGATGATGAATTATCTTTAGTATCTGGATATCTAAGTCATCTGACTGCTAATAATAACCTATGACTTTTGTGCCTTTCTCTTCTTGAATTTAGTAAATCCCATCCCGACAAGCCCTGTTCCTAAGAGGAACATGGTTGCTGGTTCAGGGATTGGTGTTGTGCCATTTGGCCGGACTATGAAATCATCGATTGTCAAGGATAGATTTGTTTTATAATCCGCCTCTTCTAATGCAGTACTCCAGGCATATAAGAGGACTCCGTCATGACTTCCATCTTTCGCTGCAAAAACCCCATATACTGGTTCATTTTTTGTCGTGATGGTCGATAACCAACTCCCAGAAGACCCAATAGATGACTCATATCCTTCAAACTTTATTCCGAAAAGAGGATTTGGTAAGTTCCTGGAATACTCCTCTGGAGTAATTATCTTGTGGGAAGGGTCACTTCCGTTCCATGTCAAGAATTCTGACAGAGGTGGATCAGTCACCTCAATGATCAAATGTGACAGATCCTTAATTTGCCCTGTGGGAGTAGGTTCCACAGAGACTAAGTAAGAATATGTCCAGTACTTAGAGCTAGAATCATAAGAGACATCCCAATCTAACTGGAACTCAAGCCATCCTGTCCCAGTAGTGTTAATCCCTCCTCCACTGCTGCTTCGACTCTCTATAAGTTCCTCTGTTGCATCAGTGCCCCATATTGGAACTGCGTATGCAAGAGGCACAACAAGCACAAGGAATAGAAGCACCACTATTAAACACGATAATAAACACGATAATCGTTTCATTGTTTTTTCCTCTTATAATAAAAATATTATTTTTTAAAATACGCTCCGGGCCAATAAGATACATCACCTCCTTTCAGGTTATAAGGTTAAAAGTTAATATCACCTCCTTTCCTAACTTAGCTGTGATATCACAATTGATCTTGTAAAAGTTAAAAAGTTAATATCACCTCCAATCATTACAAAATCATTATTAGAAAAGTCTGCATCACCTCCTTTCAGATTATAAGGTTAAAAGTTAATATCACCTCCCTTCAATACTCTCAGTACTTATTTTAATATACCTAAATCTATAGAAAAAGACATCTTCTCTGGCCTAGAACCCTTGATTCATTTGTTTTTAGGTTATTCCAGACCATTCCATCAATTCAGGCGCAAGATAAAAACCGAATCTTCTTCATGAATGTTATCTTTTGCCTTTTTGCCATTAAAGAATTTTCCTGTTTTTCAGCATAGAGATTCTTTAATTTGGCAGGTGTTAGATTCATCTAATGTTTTGCAATTTTTGCAAAAGATTGTTCATCTAACGACGTAAGGTTTTATTTTGGGTATATAATATTGAAAGTAAAGGTAATTTATAAACTTATTGGGAATCTGGATACATTTAAACTCATCGTCTTTTCCAGGATAGATCATAACCTGTTATGATGACTATTAGAACAAGTTGTTTCAAATGATAATTTTTTGTCCAGAAAAAAAGGTCATTGACAAGTCTCAAACCAAAACTAATATAAACCAATACAATACAACAACATCATGCCCAGAAAAATATATGGAAAAAGCAGGATAGATAAATGCCCATTTTGCGGCAAGCAGGCGATAACAAAAAACAGCCAGGGTGTCTCTGTCTGCCTGGCTCATAAACATGCAATCATGAATGATCTCAAATGCACATGCGGTGAATATCTTGACATAAGAGAAGGAAAATATGGTTATTTCTTTATATGCATGAATTGCGGCCCGCAAAGCCATACTAAAGTATATGCGCTAAATGAAATCAAAGACATAAGCAAAAAAGAGCATCCTATAAAAGACATAAACAAGAAAAATCATCCAAAGGCAAAAGAAACAATAATAACATCAGATGACCCAAACTACTTCTAAATCAATTTTTGAAGAAAATTTTTACTAAAAAATTTCTCTAATTTTTTTGGATCATGTCTGAGGATATCAGACTCATTAAGAAGATCAACCCTGATACCCCTCATAGTTTGCATCCTGTTTATATCATCTTCTACAAATTCAGCATTCTGTTTTTTGTATTTCTCAAGAATATCTTTGCTTGGCTTTTTTGAATTTACTACAATATAATCCAGCACATCTTTGCCAAGATACTTCTCAATCTCAAGAACAAAATCAGATGCCTTAAACCCTGTTGTCTCGCCATGCTTTGTCATGATATTGCAGAAATATATCTTTTTTGCCTTTGACTTATCTATAGCACGAACAATCCCCCTCACAAGAAGATTAGGAATTATGCTTGTATAAAGGTCTCCAGGACCAATGATTATAAGATTAGCTTCCATAAGAACATCCTTGCAGTCACAATAAATTCTTGCCTGCGGCTCAAGAAACACTTTTCTTACTGCAATATTTGGATCATGTTCAGGCACATCTATATGTGTCTCGCCCTTGATGATTGTGCAGTCTTCCAACTCTGCGCACAGGTTAACATCATCCACAGTCACAGGCAGCACCCTGCCTTTGATATTGAGGATATTTCCAGCTTCCCTTATTGCTGCGTCAGGGGATCCAGTGATATCTGCAAGAGCAGTTATGATAAGGTTGCCGAGGTTATGGCCTTTCAGCCCGCCCTTCGCAAACCTGTAAGAAAATATCTCCTTCATCAGCGAAGGAGACTGGGACAATGCAATAATTGATTTTCTTATGTCTCCAGGCGGCAGCATGCCATACTCATCTCTCAGCACACCTGAACTTCCTCCACTATCAACCATTGAGACAATAGCTGTTATATCAAAGCCTTTAAGACCTCTCAGCATCTGGTAAGTGCCTGTCCCCCCGCCAATTGTCACAATCTTCACTTTAATATATCTCTCAACTCCATGAGATTGTCGATTTTATAATCTGGCAGTTGCTGCTTATTGGCTGGCTCTGCATCTTTAAACCTTCCTCTCATGCACCGCACTGATATAATACCAAGCCTGTTTGCAGCCTCAATCTCTGAAAATATTTTATCCCCTACCACCACAACTTCTTCTGGTTTTAGAGAATACTTATCAAGAATATCTCTCATCTTTTTTCCCTTGTCACTATTTGCAATGTCATCAAAAATTATATCCTGAAAATGATTTTTTATCCCAAGCAATTCTACTTTCTTCTTTTGAGCATCAGGTCTGCCTGTAGTGAGCAATATCAGCTTATACTTACCAAGCTCCTGAAGCATATCATTTACTTCAGGAAATAGCTCAGGATTTCCTACATAATTATAATATGCCTCCATCCCTGCACTAACTGCCTCCTTGCCTGCGCCATACTTCTTCGCAAGCCTGCTCGCAAATTCAGGTATAAAAGCATGAGGGTTATCACTCAAATCAATATCCTTAATTCTTGCAGGGAGCCCTGCATCTATCATCGCTCTGAATATCTCCTGCATTGAATCATTTAATGTACTGGATGTGTTGCAAAGAGTATCATCCAGGTCGAATATTATTACTTTTATCATTTTAAATTTACTTTTGTAATTATAGTCTTATTATAGTTTTCGGTCATAATCACCTGACTGTCACAGATTTAGCAAGATTTCTAGGACAATCTATCTCACATCCCCTCTTAAGCGCAACATAATAACTGAGCAGGTGTCCAACTATTGCAGCATATATGGCAAAATCACAATCTCCTGATTCTGGCAGATGAAAATCACCATTGGTATTAGAGATTATCAATATCCTTGCGCCTCTTGCCTCAACCTCTTTTGTGCTTGAGATCATGTCTGGATTATTGTTAGGAATCATGCTTATCACAGGAGTGCCTTCTTCAACCAGTGCTATTGTGCCATGCTTCAGTTCACCAGCCATCATTCCTTCAGCATGTACATACGCCACCTCTTTAAGCTTTAATGCAATCTCTCTTGCAACAGGATATGAAGAACCTTTTCCAAGCACAAATATGTCATTCTTCTTATAAAGCTCTTGTGCAATATTTTTTGCAATATCTTCATTTATCTCAATAGTTTTCGATATCCTTGCAGGTATATCTTCAAGATTAATCTCATAGCCAAGCTCTTTTGCTATAGCAAGCAGTAGTATAATTTGGTTAGTGAATGCTTTTGTGGACGCTACACTAATCTCTTGTCCAGCCTGAATCTCTAATGATATGTCACTTAAACGCTGAATCGTAGAATAAGGAACATTGACTATAGACGCAACAGACGCGCCCTTTTTCTTTGCTTTTTTCAACACTGTAACAACATCCATTGTCTCCCCACTCTGGCTTAATGCTATTATAAGCGTATTCTCATCAAGACTATAGAATGTATCAAATTCTGATGCTATAATAGCATGCACACTAAAGCCAAGCATGCCCAACAGGTGCGCGCCTATAAGTGAAGCATGATAGCTTGTGCCGCAGGAGACAAAAACAATCTTTCCTGCAGACCTTATCAGGGATGTTACTTCATCAAGCCTCTCACGCTGTATTGTCGCAAGCCCACCAATAAGCCTCTTTGACGTCACTGGTTGCTCCTTTATCTCCTTTATCATATAATGGAGAAACTCCTCTTTTGTTTCTTCCTCTGAACTCCATTCAAATCTTGTTATTTCTTTCTCAATCAGATCTCCCTCTTTATCATAAAAATCAAATCTATCAGGCTTGATCACAGCATATTGGTAATCATCAAAAAATATTGCCTTATCTGTAAGATTGCTGAACGCATATATATCTGAAGCAAGCACTATCTTATCCTTGCACAGCCCCAGAACAAGAGGAGAATCCTTTTTAAATGCATATATCTTGTCCTGCCCCTTTATCATAAGGAGCACTGCAAATGTTCCTTTTGCATCAATAAAAAATTTTCTTATAATTTCTTCAACTGTCTTTCCCTTTGCTAATTCCATGTCAAAATAATGAGGAATTATTTCGCTATCTGTATCTGACACAAAATTATATCCATTATCTTCAAGCATCTTTTTAAGCTCAGCAAAATTCTCCAGAATCCCATTATGAACAGCAAAGATTGTCTTCTTCTCATTGAAATGGGGATGGGCATTTATTTTTGTGATGCCTCCGTGCGTACCCCAGCGAGTATGGCATATTGCTGTTGTAAAATCCAGATCATCAATCTGGTCTATAAAAGTGCTTATCTTCCCGATCTCTTTACTGATAACTCCCTCTGATGTCGCAAAACCGCAGGAATCATACCCCCTATATTCAAGCCGCTTTAACGCAGCAAGCAGATTATTTTTTGCTGAATAATTATTATTCTGAGTCATTCCTATTATTCCGCACATGTTTTTTCACCCACACTTATTTTAATAAAATTTTCAATTAATGGTATATCTTCAATCTTCCCAAGATCTTTCCAATAATCAATTATTTCTTTTACTTTCACCTTTTTTTGCTTTGCAAGAATACCAATTGCATCTGTCAGCTCATACTCTCCTCTTAGAGAGATTCCAATCTTATCAAGAGCATCAAATATCTCAGGCGTGAACTTGTACAGGCCTGTATTGATTAGACTGCTGACATATTGCGCAGGCTTTTCAACAATACTTCTTAGAAAGCCATCACCAGCCTCAAGCACACCATACTTCTCAGGATGCTTATGCTCAAGTCCGCACACATAATTAAAAACATCATCATTGCAGATTGACTTAATGTCATCTGCTGACCAGAGATTGTCTCCATTAAGCACAAGGAAATTTTTCCCAGCTGCAAATTCTTTTGCAAGTTTCACAGCATGGCCTGTGCCTTTCTGTTTTTTCTGCTCTATTAATCTTACTCTGAATCCATATCTGTTGACAAATTCCTCAATCATCTTCTTCTTATACCCAGCAATTATAGCAATATCCTCAACACCTGCCTTCTCCAGGTTCTTCAACAGATAATAAAGAAAAGGCTTTCCGCAAATCTCTACAAGCACCTTTGGCATATCCAGTGTAAGCGGCAGCATCCTAGTGCCCTTTCCTGCAGCCATGATTACAGCTTTCATAGACTTAAACAGAAATATGAATCTATTTATAAGCATTATTGAATATTTTATAAACATACTAACAAAAATATGTTAAGGGTTAAAGAGTTTCTGAGGGCAATTAATTTCTATATAGAAAATAAAGAATGAAAAAATTATGAATCTGATTAATTCATTACCTCCAAGGAGGATGTCACATGATGCTTATTATGTAACATCCCCCACTTTCTCAATAAATAAATCTAAGTCCCATTACCTCCCTTCTCAAGAATCTTTGCTTTTCCCTGCATCAGACCTTCAATCCCTTCACAAATTTTTGAGAAAATTATGCCAGGGATGAAAATACCAAATATGACCAAGAGGTCTGTTTTCCAATTTATTTCCGGGACTTTTCCAAGGTACCAAGAGGTTAGACACCCCAGAATCACACATCCCACATAAACATACAAAAGGATAAACATAACCTTTTTTAGTTTATGGAAAGGAGACTTTTTCTGCTTCTGTTCTTCTTCAACAAATTGAACATCCTTTGTTTTTTTAATAAGGATTTTTTTAAAAATAAATGTAGATAGAACAAGCAACCAGGAACAAACACAGGTTATCTTTAAAACATAAATGACTTCAAGACTCATAATAATACCTCCCTTATAAGTTTCAGAAAAATGTTTAGATAGAATAATCTCTATTAAAATTAAGTGAAATTTAACTTGGAAACCTTTGATACTCTTGTTTTCATGTATTTCCAAGTCTTTCCATGAATCCTAATCTTATAATAAAAATTGAATTTTCTTCATAGTTCCATTACAAAATAATTACTCATAGATATCAAATAGATCCCAATTCAATAAGTTATTTCTAGTTTCATTACCTTTTCGGATTGAAATTTTAAGCTTATTGGATAGTTGGGTTGTTGTGTGGTTTTTTTAGTATATTTTTATAATTACTTGAAAGTAATCCTAAATTTATAAAAGTTCCTATTCTAACAGGTCAATAAACAAACTTAAAACCAAGTTCATTAGGATTTTAGAAATATTTATTTAAGAAATCAAATCGCTTTGCCTAACTTGAGACTCCAAATCTTTGAATGTAAACGGTTTTTCAATTTTTCCAACAAGATGCACATTGTCGAGGTTAAGGTTATAGCCACAATTAGAATATTCAAGCTCAACACCACCAACTCTGACAAGCCGCAATCCTGGATCTGAACTTAAGTGCCACCCCATCCTATTGCTCATATTACCACCATTTGTCTCTTGAACAAACGATAGGTTATCTTTAACAAGTTCAGTGTCTCCTTTTGTAACATAATCTAATAACTCTTCTCGTATTTCTTGATTGCTATAAGGGTCTTTTCTAAGAGCATTTGCAATATCACTCCTAAGAACAAACGCATCTTTTTTGATAGTTTGATATTGTTCAGTGTTTACTTGCAATGACCCTTTATTAATAGAGCTCTTAGGGTTAATCGAATGTATTAATTCTTTAACAACTGGATTAGAATAAAGACCAATAATTGTTTCTCCACTATTGTCAGGATCATTAATCATAACAACACCTGTATCAATGCCATGACCTCTTAGCAAAGTTCTATCGTGTTTATTTGTATTATGAATTCTTTCATAGAATAATTGCCTGATAGTAATTAACTCTCTTTTGACGTCTACAACATCACCTTCAATATTCTTACCTGAAAGCAAGAGAGACATTTTATCAATATTTTCATAAAATGAACGTAAACGTAATGGAATCTTTATTGCAAGTTCCTGAAATTGTAAGTAATCCATTGTAAATGATCTCCAAAATAATTTAAAATTGAAGATAAAGAATAGTATTTAAAACTACCTATAACATTCTTGCACCTAAAAATTATGAATCTTAAATCACACACTCCAATTTACCCCTAATTAAGGTATTCCCAGCTTTTCCGATAGGTTAAGCTAATATTAGCAGGCAAATATCCTAATCAGAAAGCTTAAATATAACCCCTAGCAATTAATTAATAATAGTATTTTAAAGGAATCATAGGGGATTATATGATAGTCATTGAAAAAAGAAAAGGCGAAGTTGCATCCCTGCCTGCGCAGGAGATTGGACTAAAGCAACTCAAAGCACTAAGCTCAGAGCTTGGCCTGAAGATTGCCAAAGAACTTGCAAAGGAATCAAGCTATCCTATGAAGCTTGCCAAGATATTCAAAATTCATGAACAAAAAATATATTACCATATAAGAAAATTAGAGAAAGCAGGTATTATCGAAGTTGTAAGGAAAAAAGCAATCCAGGGTGCACAGGCAAATTTCTACAAAGCAGTACAGCCTGCGCAGGTGCTCAAGCTCAAAGAATTTGATATCAGTCAGCGTATAGCTGGAATTGAAAAAGAACCAATTGAATTGCTTGAGCCATTCATACACGAAGGCAAGATGAATGCAACAATCATTGTAGGAAGCCCAGATCCTCATGGTCCTGAAAAAGCGCGAAGCAGGGATGGATACTATGCAGTTGATCTTGCATTATTCCTTGGCAGTTTTTTAAGCATGGTTCCTGATCTTAATGTCAGGCTTGACACAGAAGCAAGAACAGAGGATCTTGAAGATAATCTTATACTTATAGGAGGTCCAGTGATAAATACAATCACTGGCAGGATAAACTCAAAGATGCCAATCTGGATGGATAAAGATAATAATTGGGCAATCACATCAAAAATATCAGGAAATATGTACCACTCTGATGAAACTGGAATCATAGTTAAGCTAAAAAATCCTTTCAACAAAAAGAAAAATATCCTTGTTATAGCGGGGAAAAGATATGCAGGAACAAAAGCAGTGATGATAGCATTTATCAAATATTTCAAAGAGATAATCAAAGGCAATAAGTTTGACAGCAGCATCCCTGCGAAAGTGGTTGAAGGAATAGATCTGGATTCTGATGGCATAGTAGATGATGTTGAGATATTAGAATAAATAAAGATTTTTAAAAAATTCTATGAAGAAACTTTTTACTGTGAGGGGGTTTTGGATTTGCGCAATTTTGACTCATATTCTTTCAGATTTATCTCTTTCCCTGCAACACCGCTTTTTACAGCAGCTTCTGCAACTGCTGCAGATACCTTTGCAAGAAGTCTTGAATCAAAAGGCTTTGGTATGATATAATCTCTTCCGAATTCTAGCTTATCAAGACCATAAGAATCAAGAACTTCAGCAGGAACTTTAGTCTTTGCAAGCCCTGCTATTGCATTCGCTGCAGCAATCTTCATCTCTTCAGTTATATCACTTGCGCGTGTATCAAGAGCTCCCCTGAATACGAAAGGAAAAGCAAGAACATTATTCAGCTGATTAGGATAATCTGATCTTCCTGTGCAGATTATTGCATCATTCCTGCATCCTATTACTTTTTCAGGCAGTATCTCAGGAACTGGATTTGACATTGGAAATACAGCAGGATTATCATTCATTGATCTAATCATGTCCTGCGTAACAATTCCTGGCTGTGATACACCAATAAACACATCAGCTCCTGCAAATACCTCAGCAGAAGTGCGCGCCTCAGTCTCTACGGCAAATTCTTTTTTCCATTGATTAAGATCATTCCTGCCAGAATGGATAACACCCTTGCTGTCGCAGATCAATATCTCTTTTGCTCCAGAATTCCTCAAAAGCCTGGCAATGCTCAATCCAGCAGCTCCTGCTCCAAGAATAACAATCCTGATATCCCCAATATTTTTTTCTGCAATGATAAGATAATTTTTTATAGCAGCAAGAACAACAATCGCTGTGCCATGCTGATCGTCATGAAATACTGGAATATCAAGCTCCTGCTTAAGCCTTGCTTCAATTTCAAAACATGCAGGCGCAGCTATATCCTCAAGATTTATTCCTCCATATTGCGGAGCTATGGCAATTGCTGCATTGACAAATTTTTCAACATCAGTTTTGCCTGATCTCCCATCTAACCTTACATTATCAAAAGCAACAGGCCAGGCATCAATGTTAGCAAACCTTTTGAAAAGCACTGCCTTGCCCTCCATAACCGGGATACTGGCAAGCGGACCTATGTCACCTAATCCAAGCACAGCTGTGCCATCTGTGACAACAGCAACTGAATTCCATTTTGATGTATATTCATATACTGCATCAGGATTCTTTTTAATCTCTTTGCATGCTTCAGCAACTCCTGGAGTATAAGCAAGACTAAGATCTTCCTTATTGTTTATTTCTTTTGTAAACTTAACTTCAATTTTTCCTTTTTTATTATATGCCAACGCTTTTAATTTTGATTCCTGTTCATTTTCCATAAAACACCCTCTTTATTACATTACCAGAACTATAAGATTATATTCAGCCAAAGGCTAAAAATAATTTTACTAAATATTCAGCCTCCTGAAAAATCCTTTTTTTGAAGATTCTGATTTCTCTTCCCGAGTCTCTTCTATTGCCTCTTCTTCATCAAAGACTACTCTTCCTTCAATCACGTCAGGAGAATTAAGATCATCCAGCATCTTATCCATCTCTTCTTTGCTGATTCCATGCGCCTTACATCCCTGTTCAAGAGTCTCCCATTCTGCTACATGGCAGCCTATGCAATGAAGTCCATATTCCATCATCACTGCTGCTGCAGAAGGATAATCACTAACAATATTTCCAATAGTCATATCCTCTGTAATCAGCCTGTCTTTTTTTGCCTCATTCTCTTTTTCTTCAGGTTTATCTTGCTGTTTTGATTCATCTTCTTGTTTTTCATCCTTTTTTTCTTCTTCCATTTTGAACTTCCCCATGTATCAGTAAAAATTTTTCTTTGAAAACTTTTTAATCAAGCATCTCAATGATTTGATTTGGACGAGGAATTTTTCTGAATTCTATACCTGCCGCCTTAAACAGTTTTATAAATGTCCTATCAGCATAATCCCCATACGATATAACAATCTTTATTCTTGCATTGACTATCATCTTTGCGCATATTATGCAGGGGGAATGAGTGCAATACATCATCGATCCAGCTATATTCTTACCATGAATCGCTGCCTGGATTATTGCATTCTGCTCTGCATGTATTGCCCTGCAAATCTGCTGCTGCTGACCAGAGGGGATATCCAGATTATCTCTTATGCAGCCTTTTTGAAGGCAGTCAGGAAGTTTGCTCGCAGCCCCATTATATCCTGTTGTAAGAATATGTTTATTCTTGACTATAACTGCACCCACATGATGCCTTCTGCATGTTGATCTTTCTGCAACCAACGCAGCTATCTTCATAAAATATTCATCCCAACTTGACCTGCACTTCACTTTATGCATTATTGTTTTCCCTTAAATAATCAAGCAAATCCTCAAGCTTATACTGAAGCTGCTCTAAAGTACCATCATTGATTATCTTATGATCAGCCATCTCCATGACCTTATTGAGCTGCTGCATATTCTCATCTCCTGCCATCTCATTTTCTTCTTGTTGTTTAAATTTATCAAAGCTCACATGGTCTCTAGGTTCCTGCCGGGCAGTTATCCTTTTATACCTTAATTCAATAGGTGCATCAATCGCAATCATCACAAAATCCTTTTGCTTTCTTAATTCCTCAACTTCAGAGGGATTTCTTATGCTTACAACCAGTATGTCTTTTTCATTTCCTGCAATCTTTCTCTCAATAATCATCTTTGCGAGAATTTCTGGACCATATTTTTCTCTTAACCCATTACCCATCTTAATGAGATTATCCCTATCACGAGGGATCTTCCTTTTCTTGCACTCATTCCTTATAATATCTGAACATGAATGGTAAGAGAATCCATTTTTCATAAAAAACTTTGCAGCTGCATCCTTTCCTGCGCCCAGTGTACCAGTTAGCCCAATAATCATATTCTAATCAATCCCCCTAATCTCAACATTTTCAACATAATCTTCCATTATCTTTGCAAACCTTTGCAGTTCTGGCGCAAGATAAGGCTCCTTATCCTGATATGAATTATCCAAAACTTTATCAGAACTTCTGAACTGCTGGAGGGAATATTTTTTTGCGCCTTTCACCATCTTACCTATGCTATGCGCTTCTTGATTATCAAAAAGTCCTGGAACTGCAGTAGTTCTGAACTCATAATCAACCTTTCCTAATTTTAGAAACTCGATGCTCTGCATTATCTTATCCTTATCTACTGCTGCATTTACAACTGTTTCATAATTCTCTAAAGATGCCTTGACATCCATAGCAATATAATCCACAAGATTTTCTTCAATAAGTTCTTTCAGGATTTCAGGAGCTGTGCCATTAGTGTCAAGCTTTATCTTCATACCAAGTTGCTTAACCTTTTGCATAAATCCCTTAAGACCCTGGTGCAACGTAGGCTCACCCCCAGTTATGCATATCCCATCAAGCCACCCTTTCTTCGATTCAAGATACGAGAGAAACACCCCTGCATCAATATCATCTTTGATCTCATCAAACACAAGCTCTGGATTATGGCAAAATGGGCACCTGAAATTGCATCGTGAAAGGAAGACTGTAGAAACTATGTTTCCAGGATAATCTATCATCGAAGTTTTTTGCACTCCTTTTATGTTAATACCATCCATTGTATTCCCCTCAGATTAATCAAATAAATATTCTTTGCCATGTCAAAAGTCCGTGACCACCACCTGTGAAACACTGGTGGCATGCTCGGCTTCGCCTCGGGGCACTCCCTATTGAGCATATTTAATACCCACTTGATTACACCAGTCACAGACTGGTGGTATAAAATATATCAATCAGCAAGCTTTGCTTTTACCTCATCCAGAGAAGGCACATCGCTCCTCCAGCTGTGCACTTCTTTGTCATCATCATCGACTATAACCATTGAAGGCGTTGCCATGACATCATGAAATGTAGCTTCGCTCAGACCTTCGAGAGACCTTATATCATGATAGCTTATCTTAAATCCTTCATCTTCAAGTTGTTTCCCTATCTCTTTTGCAGGTGGACAATTGGGACAATTATCCTGAGTAAATATCTTTAGATTCATCTATCCTTCACCTCAAACCATTACAATGTTCATAATTTATAATTGCCTTTCTGCCTGTCTTTAAGTTCTGCTTTTTTGCCTGTGTTCCAATTATCTATCCTTGAAAAATATCCTACAACCCTTGTTACACCATATACGTTTGTTGATCCACAATGTCCGCATTTTGCTTTTGTTTCTGTCATTTTTTCCACCTCTTTTTTTTCTTTTTTCATCTTTTATATCCTGGGGTTACTTTGCCGCAGTCATTGCAGATGGTAAATTCAGGACTTATGCATATCTGCGCAGACTGAGTTGTATCCCATGTCCTTTTTATAAGCTTGAATATTGCTTTAGAATCTGGCCTCTGTTCTCCCACAAAAACATGAGTGATTGCTCCGGATTCAATAAGCGTATTAAACTTGCCCTGCTTCTCGATTCTTTCAGTTATATCAACATCAGCATCAGGAGAAAGATGTATGCTGTTAGTATAATATACTTCACCGGAGTCTGCATCTCCCATTACATAATCTCTGCTTTGTGGGTATTGCTGCATATCGACCTTTGCAAATCTTAATGCTGTGCTTTCTCCAGGAGTCTCTTCAAGAGTAAACTTCAACCCATGTTTTTCGCGCAGTTCTTTAATCTTAAGATACATCCCGGAAATTATCTTTATCCCATCCTTATATGATTCTTCACTCTCATGCAGCTGTTTGCCAGTCATGTAATTTATGCATTCATTCAAACCTACTATGCCTATTATATATGTAGCATCTTCTAGATTAACATAAGGATCTCCGTCATGCGATGGCATTCCTATCTGCCACAGCGGCTTGCCTGGAGCATCCATAAGTGTAGCGATAAATGCTTTTTTTTCAAGATGAGCCTGGACAGCAAGATCCATCATCTTTCTTATTTCCTGAATCACATCCTTTACCTTACCAGTATCTGCCCTATAAGCGCACTGCGGAAGATTAATAGATACATTCTGGAATCCGCAAAACCTCATGCTTTCAGGATGTTGGAGCATATGGTTATCATTTATCTGTGTCCTAAGCCTGCAGCATGCAGATAATGTCACTTCATCCCTGTCAAAGACAAAATAAGGAGTGCCGTTTTCAGATGCTATCTCACAGGAATAGTCAAGAAGCTCTGTTTCCTTTGGATCCTCAAAGCTTTGAGCAGTCACATGAAGATCAAGCTTAGGGAAAGGGAATACTTTTCCTTCACTATCTCCTGCTCTCCATACATCCATCATGATTTTTGCGACCCGTCTGGATTCATCCTCATAATCAGCATAAGTTAATATCTTACCTTTATCAGGCTGCGCAAGATTTCCTTCTTTATCCCTTGGGACTTCATCAAGCCCCTCAATAGAGCCATCATCTTTCTTTAGCATATATTTGCCCTTTGGTCCTATAGCAGGGATATTTCTCATATATGAAGGCACTCCAAGGTGTACATTAAAATCTATAAACACAGTCTGACCGCCTCTGGAAAACGCGTTCTGGCTGCATGAAAAAATAAGATACTGCATCTCCTGCTTCACCCTGGCCTCATCCAAGCCTTTAGTATATGGAGCATAGAATATATTTATGTAGCCTATGCCCAAAGCTCCTGCATAATATGCCTGCATTGAAGCAAGGAATGTATTAAGATGACCTGTAAGAGTTCCTGCATGAGTAGCTGGAGAAGAGCATGTTGAAAGGTTGTTAAGCCTTAATCCATATTTTTTTATGTATTCAAGAGAATGGGCAGAACAATATACTCTTATTGGATAACCAAGATCATGAAGATGTATAGCAGCCCTCATATGCGCTTCAGCAAGATTCTTAGAGAATATTTTCTTTAATGCATACTGCTTTAAAGAATATTCAGCAATCGCAAGATTTACTGCTTCAGGATTATTATATACTATATTGCTATTCTCATTATTTTTTGAAAGAATAAGTTCATTAAGGTCATACATAGGCATCCCTATAAGATTCTGCTGTTCCAGCTTCATGTTCAGTCCGCGTTCAAACAGATCATTTGTCACAAGTTCTCTTATCAAAGATGCTGAAAGCTGGCTTATGCCTGAATTTATAATCTTATCCTCAACACTTGATGCAATCTTTTCTGCAAGTTCTGGAGCAAGTTCAGCTTCTCTCTCAAGCGCTGCAGCAATCCTTTTTTTATCAAATTTCTCTATCCTGTCTTTTGAAGATGCTTCTACAAGGAGATTTTTATCTGTTGTATCTGATTTCCCATCTTCTTTTTTTATTACTTTAAGTTTGGCCCTCATTTTTGCACGCCTTTCTCTGTATAATATATAGGATTTTGCAGTTCTGGCATGCCC
>JAYEPB010000007.1:0-6439 GCA_034723595.1 Nanobdellota archaeon | reverse complement strand
ATTTTCGTTCTAGATATATATACTCTACTATTTATTCGAAAAACTCCTTTTTCTAGCAACCTTTATATACATACATTCCTTCCAATAAACCTATGATAAAAGGGCAGGTAATCAGCGGGGAGTTCGGCAATATTCTTGTAAGGCAGAAAAAAGGCGAGGAAATTGAACTTGGCGAACTTCTTATCTCTGACAATAAAGATAATAAAATATTGCTCCAGGCATTTGATATAGCTTATGGCTCCCAGATATCTCAGCAAAATCTTGAGCTAATATCAGGAATGGATATAGAAGAAGATACATCAGCAGATTTCATGGATCCTCATTTACGCAATTATAAGCTGATACATCTAAAAAACATCCTCAGTATAAATCAGAACAATGCAAAATCATGCAAGATGCTGCCAGATTTCTTTTCCACTGTCCGCAGCATTAATAAAGAAGATCTTAGTTTTCTTACCACTCCAGGCAGTCCAATCTATCTGGGAAAGCTCAGAAGCGGATCAAAGGTGATAGATGTGGATATATCTCTGCCTGGCAAACATGTACTGAGTCACCATATACTTATCCCTGCAACCACTGGACGCGGCAAATCTAATCTTATGAGCTGCATATTATGGGATCTCATCCCAAAATCTTACTGCGCAATGCTTGTGCTTGACCCGCATGATGAATACTATGGCAGGAACATGCTTGGACTGAAAGACCACTCAGCAAAAGACAAGCTCGAATATTTCTCCCCAGATCCACCGCCAGGATGCAGAACATTAAAGATAAACCTGCGCTTGCTCAAGCCAGGGCATTTCAATGGGGCAATAGAATGGTCTCCTGCACAGAAAGAAGCTCTTGCAGCATATTACAAACTGTTCAGAAATGAATGGATAGAATCTATAATCCTTGAAAAACCGCTTAGATCTCAATTTCATGAAGGAACTCTTGCTGTTGTAAAAAGAAGGCTTATGCAAATATTAAATATAGATTTTGATGGAGAAAAACTCAACTCCGAAGGTGTATTTGACATCCAGGCAGGAATGACAACAATTACAGATATAGTGGCTGCTCTTGAAGAAGCAAAGACAGTTATCATTGATACATCAAGTTTCTCAGGAGCAATTGAGATTCTTATCGGCAGCATGATAAGCTCAGAAATATTCAGCAGGTATAAGTATTATAAAAACAAAGGACTACTGAAGCCAGTTATCTCTATAGTGCTTGAAGAAGCGCCAAGAGTGCTTGGAAAAGAAGTGCTGGATAAAGGACCAAACATTTTCTCAACTATCGCAAGGGAAGGCAGAAAATTCAAGATAGGGCTTATAGCAATAACACAGCTTCCTTCGCTTATTCCAAGGCAGATACTTGCTAACATGAACACAAAGATAATACTAGGAATTGAAATGGCTCCAGAAAGGCAGGCAATTATAGAATCTGCATCACAGGATATCTCACAGGATGCCAGAGCAATCGCTGCGCTTGACAAAGGAGAAGCTATTGTCACATCAAACTTCGCAAGGTTTGCGCTGCCAATCAAGATACCTTTATTCAAAGATTTTGTAAAGAAGGATATGGATAATAGCAAAAAAGAAAAACATGATTTCTCTGGTGTCCAGATTGGATAAAACACATTTAATACAATAGAGGACTTTGATTAACCCCACTTTTGATGAATTAATCAAAGTAATCTATCAGAGTTTTGAACAATTTGATGGGTTATTCAAAACTCTCAATACAATATAATTTTCTCAAAAAAGGTTTTTTTAAGTACTGCACTTGATACAATTCTCTTCTATCTCTATATTCGCTTCTACAACAGCCCAATAATACTCCCTGAATCTCTCTACAACAGGATTGTCAAAATCCAAATGGAATAACTTTGCCTGACCTACATCTCTCTGCTTAATGAGTTTTCTTGGAATAAAACAACTCTTGAACAGAATCTTTGTCATTGCATAGCTGACACCAGCTAAATCTGAGATATCCTTCAGACTGTAATCATATTCAGAATGAACTATAAGGAAATCCCATATGCGATTAATAGGCTTGTCGCCTTCTATTTTTAGGAATATATTTTTTTGTTTCATTTTACTGTTCTCTTCTAATAGAAATTCATTCTGATATGACATCCTCCCACGACCTAAAGGTCGGGGTATCCATGGATGTCGACAAGAAGAGACTATATCTCTGACCTAAAGGTCTGAGTATTGTCTCTTCTGAGTATAAATATTTTTTGTTTTTAGCCACTATCAGCTAAAATATTAGACATTACTAGATATAATTTCTTCCAGAATTTCAGAAAAATTAATCTAAGAGTTTATAAATAAAAACAAAAACTCGATATAATGATGAAAAAAAGCCAATACATACGAATAAGCAAGACAATCATCCAAAAGCTTCACTCCATTGGATGCTGGGGTAATGGAAGTATGTATGAAGAAAATCTGAGAAGGGGAATAAAAGAGGATTATAAGGACATCAATCTTATCCTAAAAACTTTCTGCTAACAAAAGATTTTATGCAGTAAGCCT
Source organism: Nanobdellota archaeon (assembly GCA_034723595.1). Lineage (GTDB taxonomy): Archaea > Nanobdellota > Nanobdellia > Woesearchaeales > JAGLGH01 > JAGLGH01. Next base: position 3,920 of record JAYEPB010000007.1, on the reverse strand, counting down.
CATAAATATGGCAAGAAATATTATCTCAACAAGGAAAAAGTAGACAAAATAAAACAAATAATCAAAGAAAATCCAAGAAAAAGACATTCACTATTACTTCTGTTTTTGACTGATTAATACAATATAATTATTCCTCTAACACCTTTCCAGATACTGCCCAATTTCCCAGTCAGTGATTGTAATCCTATATTCCTCTGCTTCCTTCTCTTTTGCACAGGCATAATTATCAAACAATGATTCACCAAGCAAATCCTTCATCAGCTTGCTCTGCCTGAATCTCCCTACTGCCTCATCTAATGATTCTGGCAATAAGTCAATACCCCTCCTCGCAATTTCTCCTCTTGATTTATCATATATAGTATATTCTAATTCAGGCATCAAATCCATTTTTGTTTTGATGCCTTCAAGACCAATCTTAAGCATCGCAGCAAAAAGCAGATAAGGCGAAGCGCTGGTATCAGGACATCTAAGTTCAGCCCGCACAGATGACTCTCTTCCTACAGTATATCTTGGAATTCTTACTAATGCAGATCTGTTTTTGCTGCCCCAGCAAATATAGATTGGAGCTTCATAACCAACAACCAATCTCTTGTAAGAATTTACAATAGGGTTTGATAATGCGCAAATCTCTTTGACATAAGCCAGTTCGCCAGCTATAAACTGTTTAGCTAAACTCGATAATTTATTTTTATCTCTAGCATCAAAAAATAATGGACTTCCCTGTTTATCAAATAAGCTGAAATGAACATGCATTCCATTTCCTGCTTTTTGAAACAAAGGCTTGGGCATGAATGAAGCTATGAGCCCGTATTTATGAGCAACAGATTTAATTACATTTTTCAAGGTTATGACCTTATCTGCTGTAATAACTGGGTCTCCATACTTAAACCCAATCTCATGCTGCCCTGCCCCTACTTCATGATGCGCTCTCTCAGAATCTATCCCAAATATCTTGAGCGCAACCATAATCTCTTTTCTTATATTGCTTCCGATATCCCTTGCAGGACAGTCAAAATATGAACCTGCATCATATTCAGGCACAGCAATTGTTCCATCTGCTTTTTTCTGGAATAAATAGAATTCAATCTCTGGTCCAACCTTGAAATCATAGCCCATCTGCTTTGCCTCATTGACTACTCTCTTCAATACAGCTCTTGGATCACCTTCAAACATAGTTCCATCTGGCGAGTAAACATCACAAAAGAACCTCGCTGTTTTCTTCGTTCCGTTATCTCCAGGAAGAATAGCATAACTTGGCAAATCTGGCTTGAGATACATGTCACTCTCTTTGATTCTCCTAAATCCCCTAATAGAAGAACCATCAAACCAAACTCCCTTTTCTATTGCATCCTCAAGGTATTCAACAGGGATATCTATTGATTTTAACGCTCCAAAAATATCTGTGAATTGCAGTTCGATAAATTTTATTTCATCTTCTACAACTTTTTCCAATGTTTGTTTCATTAACGGACCTGGGGAGATTCGAACTCCCGGTCTACAGCTTAGGAGGCTTACGATTGACCATGCTTTCGCATAAAATCATTGTCGCCCTATAAATCCAAGCTATGTCTAGCTTACCAGACTAGGCTACAGGTCCAGGATTTTGTATTTGATTTTTTATGCAGGAATATATTCATCAAGAGATACTTCCTTATTTAAAAAGCTTTTTATAAAAACTCTAATTCTATTGATGCATGTACAAGATAAAGCAAATCCCTGAAGATTTTATTGTAGATGAGATAACAAACATAAAGCCTCATGAATCAGGCAGATACATCTATTATAAACTTAAAAAAACAAACTATACAGTACTAAGAGCATTAGAGCATATAGCTGCAATATTGCGCATCCCTCTAAAGAGAATAGGATTTGCAGGAACAAAAGATAAGCTTGCGATAACAACACAATTCATTTCATTTGATTCAGTAAAAAAAGAGAAAATTGACTGCATAACATTAAAAGACATCAAGCTTGAATTCTTCGGATATGGAAACGAGCCAATCTCCCTAGGAGACCTTGAAGCAAACCAGTTCTGTATCATTATAAGAAACATGGAAAAAGAACCGAAATCCATCACTGAACTTCCAAATTATTTCGGTCCGCAAAGATTCTCTGACAACAATACAGATATAGGCAAATCAATAATCAAAAAGGATTTCAGGAAAGCTGCAGAGCTTATATCAGAATCTGACAATCAATTCACTACAACTTCAATGACCTATCTCAAAAAAAGACCAAATGATTTTATAGGGCTTATAAGGCAGCTGCCTAAAAAGCTTCTCATGCTTTACATCCACAGCTACCAATCATATATCTGGAACCAAACAGTCAAACAACTGATAGCCAAAGAAATAAAAAAAGACAAGATCAACATAATAGGATTCGCGACAGAACTAAAAGACGATGAAGAAGGAAACATAATAAGATCTATAATCAATAAAGATAACATCACACCAAGAGATTTCATAATCAGAAGCATACCTGAACTAAGCTCAGAGGGCACACAAAGGAACATGTACATAAAAGTAATGAAACTTAACATATCTGAACCTGAAGAAGATGATATGAACAAAGGAAAAAATAAATATAAAATTAAATTTATGCTGCCAAAAGGCAGCTATGCCACTATTGTCATTGATCAGATTGCTGCATAACAGCAAGAGTGTTATCAACAAGATCAGGGATATGAGATCCTTCTGCAGCCACATTATGCAATAAACCCTTACCCTCATAGTAACCTATCAAAGGCTCAGTCTGCTTTTTATATACTTCAAGACGTTCGACTATAATCTCTGGAGTATCATCCTTTCTCTGGTACAACTCACCATTACATCTATCGCAGATATCTTCCACTTTTGGAGGGATATTGGTAAGATGGAATATCGCACCGCATCTCTTGCATACTCTTCTTCCTGAAAGCCTCTGGATTATAACATGCTTTGAAGCAACAAAATTAATTACACCATCCACAGTAATTCCATTAGCCTCCAATGCTTTTGCCTGAGGTATTGTTCTTGGAAAACCATCAAGTATAAACCCATCCTTGCAGTCATCCTGACTTAATCTCTCTTTAAGAAGAGTTATCACAATCTCATCAGGCACAAGCCCACCAGAGTTCATATGCTCTCTCGCTTTGATCCCAATCCCAGTTCCTGCTCTCACAGCAGACCTGAGCAGGTCGCCTGTGGATATCTGAGGAATATTCAGCTTTCCAATAACTCTTGCAGCTATTGTACCTTTGCCGATTCCTGGCGGCCCTAAAAATATAAATCTCATTTTTTCACCCCATATATTTTATAGATTCATCCTTAAAAGTCTCAGATTCCCAAGCCTGTTTTAGCTTATCCGCAATCTCCTTAAAACCCTGCTTAAGCCTCTGCCATTTACCAAAACCTTCACATATAAATTTCGCAATCTCCTGATCTTCATGATCTATCGCAATGCAAAGAGATTTTCTGAAAAGAATCATCATCTCCTTATGAAGATGCAGAATATTATCCTTATCTGCTTCACACATCATCCTTGTTTCATAAATAGAAGAATAAGATGATGCATCAGGATATAAGGCATCTTCAAGTATCTTAACAGCATCATATATCTTTTGCGCCATCTTTTCCAGGATTGCCCTTAGCAGATATTTTGCATCCTCAAGAGAATATATTTCAAATTCAAAATCCAAAGAATCATAATCAGGCAGATTATAATCTTTTGCCAGCGCATTATACTTTTCTATTATATCAGTTTCCATTAGATATTAGATATATTAAGGTTGTTTATAAATCTTTACAAAAACTGTAAGCGTTTAGCTTTGTGCCACTAATTTCTTAATATATATACTCCAGTACCGAAATCTTTATTTAGTAGTTGTAGTTACATTGTAACTACAATGAAAAAAACAATTAAATTGCAGATGGAAGGAT
>JAYEPB010000006.1:0-6464 GCA_034723595.1 Nanobdellota archaeon | reverse complement strand
GAATAAAGTAATGAAGAAGAAAATGTTATGAGCACTTTGAAAACCCATGGGTTTTTCAAAATTCTCTATATTTCTCCTTTGCATTGCTTAAGTTTCTTTGCAACAAACCTTTAGCATCCCACTCCCTAAAAATTTTGTAAGGCAAAATTTTTAGAAAAGTATTTAAAAAGGTTTGATTTTTATATCCAATATGGGAATGTTTAAAGATATGCTGAGTTCTGGAGAAAGCCTGTTTAAGAATGAGATAGCATTAGACTTCAATTTTGTGCCAAAGCTTCTTCCTTACAGGGAAAGGCAGCAACATTACATAGCAAACTGCATCAAGCCGCTGTTCATGGACAGGAATGGAAAAAACCTGTTGATTCACGGATCTCCAGGCATAGGAAAGACAGCTGCAATCAAGTGGATATTCAGGGATCTTGAAGAAGAGACCGACGATGTAATCAATATATATATCAACTGCTGGAAGAGAAATACAACTTTCAAGATCTATGCAGCAATATGCGAAGAGCTGGGATACAAGTTCACGCAGAATAAAAAATCCGATGAGCTTTTAAAGGTAATAACAACCATGCTGAACAAGAAGCAGGGTGTGGTCATTGCTTTTGACGAGATTGACAAAGCTGAAGATTATGATTTCCTGTATTCGCTCCTTGAAGAGATATACAAAAAAACAATCCTGATGATAACAAACTACAAATTGTGGATCAATGACCTCGACGAAAGAATAAAGTCAAGGATGATACCAGAACTGCTTGAATTCCAACAGTATAGTAGAAATGAGACAGAGGGCATACTTAAAGAAAGGATAAAATATGCATTCATTCCTGGAGTATTTGAGGACGATGCTCTCAGGCTTATTGTTGACAAGACTGCTGAGATAAAAGACATCAGAAGCGGGATATATATGCTGAGGGAAGCAGGACTTGCAGCAGAGGATTCCAGCTCAAGAAAGATAAAAACTGAACACTCAAATGCAGCATTGCTGAAACTGAATGATTTCTCAATAGAAAGCTCTGACTCGCTTGATGACAATATAAAACAGATTCTTGATATCATAAAAGAAAAAGAGAAAATAAAGATAGGCGACCTTTACAATGCCTATACTGAAAAAGGAGGCAATATGCCATACAGGACATTTGCAAGGCGAATAAGGAAGCTTGAACAATCTAAGTTTGTGATACTTGAGAAGATTGTAGGCGGTCCTGAAGGCAATACAACAATTGTCAAGTATAATGATGCAACCAAAAAACTGACTGATTTCGGATAAATAAGTTTCCAGAAGAAAATTATCTATTATTTTATCTCAAACTTATCAATGTCTTCTTCATTATCAGAATACTCTATGTCAATATCCTCGACATAAGCGCAATCATGACCATGCATGCAGTATTCCACAAGCTCGTCAACCTTTGTCTTTGGACCCTGAGCAATCACTTCAACACTGCCATCTGGGAGATTCTTCGCATATCCGCATAGCAGAAGCTCTTCAGCCTTCTTCTTTGTATTTGCCCTATAAAGTACTCCCTGTACTCTTCCCATCACAACAAGATGAACCTTTACCATAATGAATGCAGATGCAGAGTCATATATAAATGTTAGGATAAATTTATAAAGTCTTAAGTGTGGGATGATAGATATGAGAAGATTTAAGAAAACAAAAGCTCAACTAAGCATGGAATACATGACTATAATGGGTTTTGTTATCCTCATAACAATCCCACTGACACTGATATATTATCATTATTCAAACACTACTGCTGATGAGATAAGCATGAACCAGCTAATGCAGATAACAAGAAAGATTGCTGACAGCGCAGACTCTGTCTATTATCTTGGAAAACCATCTGAAACCACAGTCAAAGTATTTATGCCTCATGGCGTGCAGTCAGTAAATATTACTCATAATGAGATATCATTTACGATAATGACAGTTTCAGGTTCCTCAGATATTGTAGCAAGCACAAATGTCAATGTAAGCGGGACAATACCAATTTCAAGAGGCATTCATTTCATTAATCTGAAAGCAGAAGATTATTATGTCAACATTAGCGGAAGCTAAACTAAAAGGATGTAATAAGTCGGATGTAACGGAGCACAAGCATATTCAAATGTTGATGAACGAAGTTCATTAACAAGTTAAAGAGCTTTGCTCTTCAACTACTTTGGATGTATTTTCAGAAGGCTCTGTGTCCCCGCAACTGGTTATGCTCAGTTGACACTCAATGTGGAGCATGAATCTCCACTTCGCGGCTTTGAATCATTAAGTAAGATGGCCGCGATGTGTGACCTTTGTGTCGCACTACCTTTGGTCAAACTTTGTTAAAGTTTGGGGGGCATCCCCCACGACGAGCAGGATAAGACTAAGGAAGAAGTTTTGACTGATGATGCTGGTGCTCCTTGAATAGCAGACTTATTACATACAACTAAAAGAAAGGTTGATAAAGATTATTAAAAAAAGAGGCGGGCAGGTAGCTCTGGAATTTGTCATTCTTGTAGGGATAGCATTTGCGGTTTCAATAATATTCATGTATGCATTGATGGACCAGGCAGGAGAACTGAATGACGAGCAGGAGTTTGTAGCAGTCCAGGATATCTCAGCAAAGATACAAAACGAGCTTACCATTGCTGCTGGAGCAGAATCAGGTTATGAGAGGGATTTTTTTCTTCCTGACTCAATCCACACATTCAATTACAATATATCAATAATGAACAACACACTCATAATCACGACAGAGAATAAGCAATTTATCCGCATCATCCCACAGATAGACGAGGATATCAAACTTGGATGGAACAGAATATGCGTGACAGATGGCGCAATTGAAGTGGAGACAGGAGACTGCATCTATACATAATAATAATAATAATAATAAATTATTATCCAAAAACAGAAATATAATCTAAAAAAGCAAAACATGATATGCAAGAAAAGAGGGCAGATATGGTATAGCGATTTTATTGTAGCTGTGCTTATATTTTCACTTGCTTTGATGTTATATTACTCACACATTACCAATAGCTCCATGCAGGAGGATGCAATAATGGAGGAGTTAGTGGCAGACGGCAAAAGCATATCCTCTGCTCTGATATCAGGCGGCAGCCCAACCAACTGGACAAATACTACAGTAATCAGGATAGGGATTACGAACAATGATCATAGGATAAACCAGACAAAGATTGATGAATTTTATGCAATGGAATACTTAACTGCACACCGCCTGTTTGGCACAAGATTCAACCATTACATATTTTTTGAGAATAGTACAGGCAACAGAATAAACATAACTGGAGGAGAGACCATAGGCACAGAACCATCTGACCATAAAAGATTGATACAGATTACAAGATTTATGATATATGAATCAGAGATAATAAAAATGAAGGTGCAGATATGGTGGTAAAAAAGAGGTATGGAAAGGTTTAAATTGTTAAACAAGAAAAATAAGTTTTTATGGATGAAGGAAACATGGTGAGGAAAAGAAGCCTGAAAAAAAGTAAAAGAGGAGTGTTCTTTACTATAGATGCAATGATAGCAGCATCAATCATCGTGCTGGGTCTGATACTTGCATCATCTTTCTATATCTCAGAAAAAAAACCGACATCAATCAGTTATCTGGCATCTGACATGACTCAGGTGATGTCATCCCTCAGGATATCTGAAGTTAATAATAGTTATGTAAACCAGCTTATAGCTGATGGTGTGATAGAAGAAAAATCTCTCAATAATTCTATTGCAGAGATTCTTGGAGAGATGTGGGCAACAAATAGCTCAGAGATTGCATTTAATCTTACTATGGAGCTTATTGATCCTCTCATGGACACGAGATTTGGGTATGGGATATATATTAACGATGAGGAGATAATGGCAAGGGCAAAAGAGGTAAAAGGCGCGCTCATATCCAGCCAAAAAATGATCTCAGGCATTGAAAAAGACAAAGCTATCTTTGGCTATTCCTCTAAAGTATATCTCAGTTCTATCAAAGACAGGCAGACCTCGTCTTTTGCATATTTTGGTGGATTTGAAGGGGAAGGCAATCTCACTAAAAGGGTGTTGCTTCCTGACAGTTTCAATATAACCTCAGCTTATCTTGAACTTGAAGCAGGCACTGACTTCAAACTTTATGTGAATGGAAATCTATGCAGTGAATTCCCGCTTGGTTCAGGCAACGGAAGCTACATGATTCCTGATAGGTGGGACATAAACCTATCTGAATGCAATACGTCATTTTTTGCAGCTGGAGTAAACAACATATCAATAAATTTTGAGGAGATAAATGAGAATTTCACTGCAGATGGTCCTCATTATATTGGCGGTGGATATTTCCGTGTAACATACATATCAGACAATACAACAGACCTTGAAGTGAGTTATGATAATGGAAGCAATGCAATCAAGAGATATTATTTCCCTGGAATCGACGGCTACATCAACCTCTACTCATCATTCTATGTACCTGGTAATCTGAGCGAAATGAATATTAATCTCTCTTATTCCACTGGAGGCACAATAGCTCTGATTTTTGGAAATGTAACAATCTATGAAAATACTTCTGCAGGAAATACTACACTCATACTCAATAATACAGAGATAGAATCTATACTCATAAACAACAGCATGAATTACAGCGATTTAAGCGCAAAGACAACACCCCTAAGACTTTATCTTAAGACTGTGCTTGAATCATATTTTGATATAGTTCTTGCTACAGATATAAGCGGAAGCATGGACTACCGCCTGGATTCTGATGTGATTGGCGTAAAAAGGGATTGCAATGACTCTATGTTGAATGATCCGAGCACAAGAAGAATCAGCGGAGCAAGATGCGCAGCTAAGGCGATGATTGACAATGTGCTGTCATATACTGGACCTCTTATGGGCCTTATAGGATATGAAGATGTAACTCAGGACATATTTACCCTAAGCGATAATGCAACTGAACTTAAGAAAGAAATTGACGATTATGTAATGAATGGAGGCACATGCATCTGCTGTGGTGTAAAAAGTGCAGCAGAAATTCTGATGGTTGATAAGATAAAAACAGCAATATCAAGGAAAAGCCAAAACTGGAGATACAATGATAAGGATCTTGCAGCACCGCCTGCTGGATGGACTACACTTGGATTCAATGATAATTCATGGAAAAAGAAACCTACTGTATTCAGGAACATGTATAACTGGCTCGGCAACCCAAGCACAATACTTGCTAAATATGAAGGTGATTATTTCTTCAGGAAGAAATTCACTGTGACAAATGTCTCAGCAATAAATGACTCAAAATTATATGTATTAAGCGATGATGGCGCAGATGTATATCTCAATGGGGTGCTGATTGATAATGACTATAATTCAAGCCATAATGCATTCTACTGGAACAGGGACAGAATCAGCATAAACACAAGTCTATTTGTTGAGGGAGAAAACATAATCGCAGCAAGGCTTCACAATGAGAAGACATGCTTCTGGATGTGGTGCTGGCCTACTCATGTTGCTTTTGACCTTGAATTGATCATAAGCGAAACAGAGATAAACCAAACCAAACTTAAAGCGATAATAGTAATGACTGATGGAGAAGCAAATTACAAATGCGATGGCTTTTTTGATGTTGCACAGGCAAAACAGGATGCCATAGATGCAGCATGCAATGTGTACGAGGACTATGGCATTAGGGTATTCACAATAGGGTTCGGAAGTAGCGCAGAGGCAGATACACTGATTGCAATGGCCAACTGCTCAGAGGGAGAATATTTCAACAGTTCAAGTGTTGATGAGCTTATAGATGCTTATGAGCAGATTACAAAAAAGATGGTAGAATTCACATCAACGCAGACAGCTAATATTTCATCTTTGCCAGATGCGCACCTTTACCCTGAGTCATACATTGAATTTAATTATACTCCAATCACAACACCTCCAACATATGGGGAGATTCCTATAACAATAGAGAGTCCAATCTTCAATAATAACATAAGTGAGGGCTCAATCTACATACCCAATGATGTTGATCTTATTTCCCTTTCTGCAACAAGCTATTCAGGAGATAAGTGGACAAGCTATCTTAATGTTTCAAACAGTGACGGAGTTTATGAAGTGTTCAACCTCAGCAGCTATAACCAGGATTTCCATGATCTTGGAGATGCATATCAGGTAAATATACCTGTTAATCTTATCAAAAAAGGAGAATATAATGTAATTGATGTTATGAATGGAATTGACTCTTATAACTTAAGTGGTGGTTCATCATACAACAGGCTTATCTATACAGTTATGCTTGACAGCCTGCTTGATTTCTCTGGTGTATTCTCAAGCAATGAAGGATGCAATTGGTCATTGGCATTTGAAGATGGCACAAACAGTTCTCTGCTTGTCCCTCTGACATATAATGGAACCAAAAATTGCGATTATCTCAATGGCACTTATGATACAGATGATGCTACAGATGAAGCAGCATACAGGCTTTTCC
>JAYEPB010000005.1:0-6472 GCA_034723595.1 Nanobdellota archaeon | reverse complement strand
TTGGCATAGTAAGAAAAATAGTAGATGAAGCAATATATACCCAAGTATTATGCAGAATCATACATAATAACAGAAGAAAACTAAATTACTTCAATATGGCATCCTTCTAAATTTATACGCAAAGCCGCAGAAAATCTGTTCACCAGTTATATTTATATGCAAAAGTTTCAAGTAGGAATATTATATTTATACTTGAACTATTTTATTAATAATAAAGCTTTCCATTGCGAATGGAGATTTTAAGAAATAACATTCCATTCTCAATAGAAATGATTATTTAACTTTTATCCCAAGCTTTTTTTCCTTTTCTGCAATCTTGAGTGTTGTCTTGACTACAGTATCAGGATTAAGGCTGATTGAGTCTATTCCGCATTCTACAAGGAATTGTGCAAATTCAGGATAATCACTTGGTGCCTGACCGCAAATGCCAATTTTCCTTTTGTTAGCCTTTGCTTTCTTGATGACCATGCTGATCATCTCTTTCACAGCTGCATTTCTTTCATCATAGATATCTGATACAATCTCAGAATCCCTGTCAAGTCCAAGAGTCAGCTGAGTCAGGTCATTTGAGCCAATGCTGAATCCGTCAAATATCTTGCTGAATTCGTCAGCAAGTATTACATTGGATGGTATCTCACACATCACATAGACCTCTAGTCCGTTTTTTCCTCTTTTGAGGCCTTGTTTTTCCATTTCCCTGAGGACTTTTTTTCCTTCTTCAACAGTCCTGCAGAAAGGTATCATCAGTTTAACATTGCTGAGGCCCATCTCATCTCTTACTTTTTTCATTGCCTTGCACTCGAGCGCAAATGCATCTCTGTAGCCAGGCTTGTAATATCTTGAAGCGCCGCGCCATCCGATCATTGGGTTATCCTCTTTTGGCTCGTACAGATGTCCTCCTATAAGATTAGCGTATTCGTTTGTCTTGAAGTCACTCATCCTTACTATGACATCATTTGGATAGAAAGCTGATGCAATCATGCTGACCCCTCTTGCAAGCTGGTCAATAAAGAACTGTGTTTTGTCTTTATATCCTTGAGTGATTGATTCTATCTGCTGTTTTAGTTCTTTATCTTTAAGATTGTCAAAATCCATCAGCGCTCTTGGATGCACTTTGATATATGAGTTGATGATGAATTCTTCCCTTGCAAGCCCTACACCAGAATTAGGAATAAAGCTTGTTGTAAATGCCTGATCTGGATTGCCCACATTCATCATAATTTTTGTCCTTGTCTTAGGCAGCTGCTTAAGATCTGTTTTTTCTATCCTGAATTTAAGAAGTTTGTCATAGACTTTTCCGATTTCTCCTTCAGCACATGATACAGTGATATTCTTGTTATTTTTTATTGCAGTTGTTCCATCAGTTGTGCCTACTATGCAGGGTATGCCTAATTCACGGGATATAATTGCTGCATGGCAAGTTCTTCCACCTCTGTTTGCGACAATTGCGCTGGCAATCTTCATTATAGGCTCCCAGTCTGGGTCTGTCATTTCAGTCACAAGCACTTCGCCTTTTTTGAATTTTGCAATATCCTTGACATCTTTTATGACATGCGCTGGACCCTGGCCAATCTTTTCGCCGACACTGTTTCCAGTTGTAAGAATCTTGCCTTTTTCCATAAGCTTATAGGTCTCAAGCACATTCAGGTCTTTCTGGCTCTGCACAGTTTCTGGTCTTGCCTGCACAATGAAAAGTTGTTTTGTTATGCCGTCTTTTGCCCATTCCATGTCCATTGGCTTGAAATATCCTGCTTTTTTGCTGTAATGGTCTTCAATTACGCATGCCCATTTTGCAAGCATCAGGATATCATCTTCATCAAGGACAAATTTCTTTCTTTCTTTTTCAGCCACTGGCACGTTTTTTGTAGGCTTTGCAGGGTTATCACTATATATCATCTTTATCTCTTTTGAACCGACTTCTTTCTGGATTATCGGTCTGAAGCCTTTTTTTAGAGTTGGCTTGAAGACATAGTATTCATCTGGGTTGACAGCTCCCTGCACGATATTCTCTCCTAATCCATAAGCGCTTGTTATAAATACAGCATTCTTAAAACCTGATTCAGTATCTATTGAGAACATGACTCCAGAGCATGATAAGTCACTCCTGACCATCTTCTGCACACCAATTGATAAGTAGACTTTGAAATGGTCAAATCCTTTGTCTTCCCTGTATGAGATTGCCCTGTTAGTGAACAATGAGGCAAAACAGTTCTTGCATGCATCAATCAGATCCTTCTCTCCTCTTATGTTTAGATAAGTTTCCTGCTGTCCTGCAAATGATGCATCAGGAAGGTCTTCTGCTGTAGCAGAGCTTCTGACTGCAACATCAGTATCCTTGCCATATTCCTTGCACATTTCTGCATAGGCTTTTTTGATTGCTGTTTTCAGATCTTCAGGGAATTCGCAGTTCCTTATTATATTCCTTACTTTATGTCCTCTATCAGAAAGATTTTTTATATCTGAAGTATCAAGTCCTTTGAGAGCATTTTTTATGTCATCTTCTACTCCTGCTTTTATCAGGACATCCTGATAAGCAAAAGCTGTTATTGCAAAACCATTAGGGACATTGATGCCTTTTTTTGTAAGATTCCTGTACATCTCTCCAAGTGAAGCGTTCTTGCCACCTACTGAACTGACGTCTTCTATGCCTATCTGATTGAACCAGAGAATCAATTGTTTGGACTTGTTCATTTTATACCTCTTTTAAAAATTTTTTTGAAAATTTTTAACATATTGTGACAATCTGGGAAGTGTACGTATTTAAATCTTTTGCAGAAAATCCATTTGACTCTGGCATTGGGTATGAATAAGTTGTAGTATGATGTTTATTTTATTGATGTGGATTTATGTTTAAAATTTTACTTAGTTTTAAATATACCCTCTGTTTTTTGGTTTCTATGAAATGCGAAATCTGCAAGAACAAGATACATGAGACTTTTCTTAATAAAATATTAGGCACTTATGTTAAGGATGCGAAGGGAAAGAAGCATGCAGTATGCTTTGAATGCCAGAAGAAGTTCAAGGATAAAGGAGAGATGATTGAGGCTTTATAAGAAGTTTCTACAAGAAACTTTTTATTGGTGTTTAAGGGAATAAGGTAATGAGGAGGTCAAATATACTAATGCTTGAGGGTTAGTGATTTGTCCTCTATTTTTTGATGTATGTGGTGCTTTGTTGTTTCCCAATAAAAATCCCTGAATTTTTTAATTATAGGATTTGTTAAATTAAGTTTATACATCTTAGCTTTTCCGATGATTCTTGTTTTAGTTATTATTCCTTCTTTTTCTAATCTTTCCCAAAAAAGCTTGAGTGTAGAATATCCTACTTTAGAAAGTTGGGCTATATCTGTCATGCTATAATCAAATTCTTCATTGACTACCAGGAAGTCTAATACTCTTAATGTAGGTGAATCTCCAAATATGTCCAGAAAAACTGTTTTATTTTCCATCTTGTGTGGTAATATATAATCTCTATATAAATCTTTCTATTCTTAGCCCTTGTGAGCTATCATTATTAATTAATATGGGAAAGTATTTATAGGCTATCATTTTCAAAAAATGAGATGGGAAAAAGGCTGGCTAAGTCGGATTATATGAAGATTAAGAAAAATATCATTAAAAAATTATACTCTCAACAGGCTTTCAGGAATGGTCATTTATTGTATGCAAGGCTGCAATCGGGGATTCCATCTCATTTGGGAGGGTTTGTGAAAGATATTCTTGAAGAGCTTATAAAAGAGAGGTTGGTTTTATTTTATGGAAAAACAAAATATGGAAATGCTTATCAGCTAAATATTAAGAAATTGAAAGAGATTGAAGATTTGATATTTTAAAATATCCAATTGATAATCAAATGCCCCTGTAGTTTAGTGGCTATAACGTCGCTCTCGTAAAGCGCAAGGCAGGAGCCTTAGCTTCAGGCAAAGCGAAGATCGTGAGTTCAAGTCTCACCAGGGGCTTATAGTATTTTTATAATTATTTATGGGCATAAGGTTCGCGTATGCTTGTCTTGCGTAGCAAGACAAATACCAAGGTGCCAGCTGACTTTTCAGCTGCGTGATTTCAAGTCTCACCAGGGGCTTTATTCTTTTTTGTTGCATTGCTGATTATTTACATCTTTAACCATAGTTATAAATAAAACAAGTCTAATAACCCTAATATGAAATATAATTTAAGGCTAATCGGCATTATTGTTTTAATATGGGCATTGCTTGATATTGTACTGACAATAAAGCAAGAGCCTTATTATGTAATGTTCTGGTTCAGCAACAGCATCTTTCTACTGCTTTCTATTGGACTCTTGTTCAGAAACAGGCTGCTTGTTTCAAGCATAGCGATTGCAGCAGTAATAACTGAGACTGGCTGGGTGCTGGACTTTGTGACTCGGCTGATAACAACCCATGGCTTGTTTGCAGCGCCTGTAACTGAATACATGTTTACAGGAATTGGGTTTGCATCAATCAGGTTCTATACTGAGTTAAGCCATGTTGCAGTAATTCCTTTGGCTTTGTACGGCGCATATAAGTTAGGTATACACAAGAGAGCTTATCTGCTCTGCTTTGCTTATTCAGTATTCTTTAACTTGTTGGCTTATTTCTTTGCTTCAGCAGAATATAATCTCAACTGCGTGCATTACCTGTGCTTCTTAAGTACCAATCCTCACTGGATTCCGCAGCCATACTATCTGATAATTTGGATATTTGTACCAGTAATATTTGCAGCACTGCCTTTGAATTATCTTTTTATCAAGTGGTTTCCTGAAAATAATTAATCCCTCTTAACTCCCATAATAAGAACTTTTTTTATATCCTAGTTTTAATCTAGCTTGATCATAGATCTTATGGCCGCTTAGGTTTATTTCTATAAAATCACTGTTTTGCTCTTTGATTAATACAGCCCTGATATCTGAAGCAATTTTCCTAAAGAATACATATAAATGTTTAAATTCTCTTTTTTGAGGGACTGAGCCTATTTCCTCATTATCTTTGCATCTTCTGCACCATTCAATTAATTCAGCTGCCATGCCTTCTTTTAATCTGATGATATATTTGTCAAAATCTTTATTGAACTTGATTTGGCTGCCAAAAATCTCAAGCAGCTTCTGTCTTGCTTCTTTGCTGTCCATATATCAGTTCCTCGTATGTATCCTTAAATCTTATCAAATGCATATTGGGCTTAATGTTCTTAATTGATTCTTTAAGTGTCTTTATATATGTATGCACTTCAACATATAGATATGTTTTTGAAAACAAAGTTTTGCATAATTCTTTGATTATTATATCAATTTCATCTAGTCTTATCTTGCTGGTTTTATTTTTTAATTCTTTAGGGTTTAGTAACCTGTTATGGCAAAAAAGGTTATAATCAAATATTAGCCTTCTGATTGATTCAAGTTTAGTCTCTTTCTGTATATGTTCAATCACTGCTTCATGATATAATGTCATTAATTCAGATAATTGCGGCTTTTTTCTCTTTATCTTCTGAGGTATAATGAAGTTGGAAACAGAGATCAAGGAAGTTGATTGGAAAATAGAGTCAGTCAGCTTATTTTCAGTGATGAATATTATATGTTTGTTTCCATCCCATTCTTCTTTATAGCCTCTTTTTCTAATAATGAAAATATCAATATCATGATATGTTCTTGAAAACAGGAATGAGCCGCTGATAAAGACTTTTTCATAATCTTTTGAGTAGATTGAGATTAGTTTTTTGGCTTCTATCAATCGGTTAGGAAGGATTTTATTGGGGTTATTAATAAAATATTCTCCTTTTTTTTCTTCTCTTGAAAATAAATTTAAAGCTTCCATTTTTTTCTTTATTGATGTATATAGTGATTTTTTCTCAGCATTTAAAAGTTTTGTATTTGCATTATATTTTTTAAGAATATCAAATTGTTTTTTAGTAAATATTAAAGGAACAAATAAGTCTTTTCTTTGAATTATGATTTTTAATATATTCTTATTCATATTACCTTGAGAAGTAATATTATTATTTAAATGTTTCTATTTTAAGGCATATTTATTCACTATTTGATTTTGCAACTTTTGTCAAATAATAAGTTGAAAATTCATAAGAAATTTGTATCTTTCCGGATATTTAGGAAGAGTCATCTTTTATCAGAGATACTGAAGAAGTAGGTTTAAATTATTATCTCTCAAATTGAACTGAATTCTTTAGGGGTTTTCATTACCATTTAACATTTATTTAGAAAACTAGAGTTATTTGACAAATAATCAATCAGGGAGTTTTTACTCAAGTAAAAAATTTTCAGAGAACATTTTAAGTGATTCTCCAAACCCTCTTGCCAGATGCTCGGACTCAAAAACTTTTGTTCCTAAAGTTTTTGGTAAGCGTTTAGCTTTGTGCTGGATTATTTATAATCTCTTGCAGCCCTTCTAGAACATTTTGTTTATTAAACCTCAATGTTTGGATAATTGATAACAGCATTGCTGTTGCATTTGCTCCTCTTCTGC
>JAYEPB010000004.1:0-6497 GCA_034723595.1 Nanobdellota archaeon | reverse complement strand
CTGAGACGTGTTCATTATTGTTGAGATTTTTATTAAGCATGTCTTCTAAAGCTGATTTAGCAGTCCTGCCGACGTTATCAGTGACACCTGGCTTGAAGCTGACTGCAATAGAATAATCAAATTTATTAGCGTCGAGACTTTTGTTAATTCTTGATTTCTGGATTACAGGATTTGTGAAAAGCTCATCAGTTGCAAGCTCAAGTTCTTCTGCTGAAAGTCTTGTGTCAAGAGTGTAGATGTTTTTTGTCTTTACATCCTCAATATCAATGTTAAGAAATTCCCTTATCTGTTTTGCTACCCCATTGCCTCTTGCATCAGTGACGCCTTCTTTAAATCCAACTTCAACTCTTTGCATCATTTTAAAGTATCCTCCATTATTATTATAAAATAATTTTTTAAATCGCGAATATAAATAAGTTTGTATTCTGGAGGAGTAACAAAAGGGGGTGAAAATTAATAAAATCAGAAAGAAACATTTCTAGATACACAATAACTGTCTTTTTAATTAATTTTTCATCTTTTGTTTCTATTGCTTCTTCTAGTGTAATAAACTTATCCTTCTTAGCCATTGTTATCACCTGTGTAAAATAATATTAAATTATCCTATTAAACCTACTTGACTCCATGATACAATTTTCCCATGTTATATCTTTTATTTGTTCTCCATATTCTTTCATCTGTTTGAGCAGTTCTTTGGAGTATAAGTGTTTGGTTTCTTCTAAGTAGAACCATTTTAATGATAGATAGAATACTTTAAAGTCATAATAAAAAAATCTTAAAAAAGGAGTAATAAGGTGTCCTTCTTTTATAATATAATCTCTAATAAAACTTTTTAGATTGCCCTTAATTTTTAAATTATTCAGTAAATATAGAAGAACAAGATATAAGTATTATAAAATTCTAATAAATCTTTTATTGCTATTTTTTCAAATTCATTCTTTGAATTAGTATTTTCTTTTAAAAGTTTTAATAAATCTTTAACGCATTTTTTTGCTTCTACATTAGATTTACTCTCAAGATTTTGGATTTTATCAACTATAAATTTAAGTTTTTTATCTTGAAAATGAAATTCTTCATCCCATTCTTGATTCATAGGTACAGTTACAAAAGCATCAAAATCATATGCTATTTCTGATTTTGATAAACTATCCGAAAGAAACATTTCTAGATAAACAATAACTGTCTTTTTAATTAATTTTTCATCTTTTGTTTTTATTGCTTCTTCTAGTGAAATAAAATCATTTTTATCAATCATTGAATTCACCCCTATTATCATCTAATATTATTTGGTTATGTTTATCAATTATTGGTTTTCCATCTTTATTAATACCTATTATTGTTGGTTGGGCGGAAGGATATATTTCTATTGCTCCAGCACCATTACGATGATGATGATATTGTAATTTTAAGCCATCTCCTAATTCTTCATTGATAATGGCTGTCGAATGTGAACCATAGAGATTCAATCCCCTTTCAAGTTGCATTCCTTTTTGATATGGTTCAATTAAAATACCTTGATTTATCCAATTAAATGCCGTATTCATTCCTGAAATAAGATTGCCTTCTGGCACACAATCATATTTCATTATATTGAAAAAATCATGTATTTCATTAAATCGTCCACTGCCTATCTCATTCTGCCTTTCATTGAGGCGTTGCTCAAATATATCAAATGTGGGTTTATCCATATGATAAAAATTTGTCATCATCTCTGCAATTTTAATGTCATCGCAGACATAATTATTTTTTGAATCTTTTTCAGTGATAAATTTATCAATTTGATTAGATATTGTTTTTGGATCTTGTGCTAATTTATATTTCTCATAAATATGCTTCACAAACTTAGGGTCTCCATCCATAAAAGAATAAGTCATAGTATCAACAGCAACTTCTTCAAAACTTTTAGCAATAGATTCTAATTTGGAATCATTAGATGAATTAATTTGTTTTTCAAATAACTTAATCTCTTTATTATGTTCTTGATAAAATTTAGCACGGAATAATTCCTGATATAATCCTCCATTCTCTATAAAATCTGAATCAACATCATCTCTCATTAAGATTTTTTTGGTTAGCTTGTCATAAGCCATACAACAATCACCCATATCTTCACTACCCTTATCAACAAAAACAACTCCATCAAGATATTTTGATTTGACACCTATTCCTTTATGTCCTTTCTCAAATGCATCCACGACACTTCTATCTGAAAAGACATCCATGTTTTTTACAGGGTCTTTGCAATATGACTGGAAATCCAGTTTAAGTTTAGATTTGAAACTTGCTTCAATTGCTCTCTCATGATTTTCTGTAAATTGTTTGTATTGGGTAATGATATCTGCCTGCTTTTCTCTCCTTAAGTCAGGTCTTTTTTTAAAACTATCGTAATTAGGGATATTATTGCCGCTGACTTTTCTTTGCATAAATGCAAAGTTTTTGTATCTTAAATTTAATTTTGTATTTTTGCCTGTTTCTGTATCGTGCATATGCGCTGTTTTATACGAATCTATTTCTTGTATTTCTTGTGGAAGCAAATCATGAGGGTTTTTTGAATAATTCCGAGAATGCGTCATTTGATCTAAGATTTTGTAGTTATATTTAACTGCAATATCTCTTGCTAGTTTAAAATCCCTTAAGTTGTCAAATTCATGTTCGCCATTTTTGTTTATAGTGTATCTAAAGGGCTGTTCTTTTAGATCCTTTTCCCAGCCATCAGTGCAAAAGTTCTTATATGTCGTAATCTTAAAACCATTTACCATTTCAGTTGTGCTTTCTGGATCAGGATTTTCAACATATACAACCCGTGGTGGATTTGAAATAGCTGCATAATGCCCAATCTGTGTCCCAGGGATTGAAGAATATTGGCTGTTTAATGCTGATGCTAAACTTTCTGCGCTTTCTTTGCTTTTGCATTGGTATTTATTAGATCCACCAATAGTCTTGGCAATCCTATTGAGCTTTTGCTCATTGCTTTCGGTTATCTTTCTTTGTCCTCTTCGATATTTCCTGTTTTCTGTTCTGGGATAATTTGCTGGCATTTTAATCACCTGTGTTGAATACTTTTAAAACCTCGCTCTAGCATACTTCCCAGGCTCCCTTATGCAGTCTTCCCATTTGATGTTTTTAATCTCTTCTTCATATTCTTTCATTTGTTTTAGGAGTTCTTTTGAGTATAGGTATTTGGTTTCTTCTGAGTAGAACCATTTGAGTGCTGGGAAGAAAAATAGGATTTTATTAGATTCAAATTCTGATTTGAAATATTTATTTATATGATGTAATTTACACTTTATTTTATCATTGTCTTTTTTAAATTCTAGATTAATAAAATGAGTAACATTATTAATCTCTTTTGTGAATTTTAGTAAAAGATATGTAAATAGATTTATACTTATATAATTTCCAAATCCATGGGGAAACACTATTTTAGGAAATTTTGGATAAAGTGCTTTTCGATTCCACATAGAAAATGACATTACAATAATAAAACTAGGATTATCTGTTTTATGATACTCTTTAATAAAATCATATTTATTGGAAAGTTCAGGATATCGAATCAAATCTTCCCTTTTTAACTTTAATAAAATATAATCTAAATACTTTTTATCCTTCTTTAAGTACTTGTATGCCATTTATCCATCACCTCTAGGAGGATTACCAAATAGTTCAAACAAGGGTTGGACTGAAAACCTATTATGCCCACAAGCTTCAGAAAAAGTGCTTGCCAATCTTAATGCAGATTTTATTTGGATATTATCCCCCCTTGCTTTTAGATGTTCTTTAATATTATTCCCTGCTTCTTCATCTAAATAATTTATTGTAGCAATTGTTTCTGCTAATTGGATATGACCTAATGTATTATCCTCTTGAAGACAATCATCTACAAACCATTCAACTTCTTTCTTATTATACGGATTCACCTGATAAATATCATAAACTAACTTAGCATATTTCTCATCTTTTTCCATGAAATCAAAAGTTTTGATATGTGCTGCTACTTCCTCACAAGATTGAACTATTGCTTCTACCCCTTTAATCCTCGATTCCCCCCATCTTGAGAATCCCAATTGTTCTTCCAGAGATTTGAAGTCTTTTTCATATTCCTGTTCAATCTGAGCATGCATCATTTCATGATATAATCCCCCATTCTCAACAAAATCTGAGGGAGCATCATTTCTGATTAAGATTTTTTTTGTAGGCTTATGATAAAGCATTCGGAAATTACCAAAGTCCTTATATATTTCATCATTATCATCATCTACAATAACAACTCCATCAAGATATTTTGATTTGACACCTATTCCTTTATGTCCTTTCTCAAATGCATCCACGACACCTTTATCTGAAAAGACATCCATGTTTTTTACAGGGTCTTTGCAATATGACTGGAAATCCAGTTTAAGTTTAGATTTGAAACTTGCTTCAATTGCTCTCTCATGATTTTCTGTAAATTGTTTGTATTGGGTAATGATATCTGCCTGCTTTTCTCTCCTTAAGTCAGGTCTTTTTTTAAAACTATCGTAATTAGGGATATTATTGCCGCTGACTTTTCTTTGCATAAATGCAAAGTTTTTGTATCTTAAATTTAATTTTGTATTTTTGCCTGTTTCTGTATCGTGCATATGCGCTGTTTTATACGAATCTATTTCTTGTATTTCTTGTGGAAGCAAATCATGAGGGTTTTTTGAATAATTCCGAGAATGCGTCATTTGATCTAAGATTTTGTAGTTATATTTAACTGCAATATCTCTTGCTAGTTTAAAATCCCTTAAGTTGTCAAATTCATGTTCGCCATTTTTGTTTATAGTGTATCTAAAGGGCTGTTCTTTTAGATCCTTTTCCCAGCCATCAGTGCAAAAGTTCTTATATGTCGTAATCTTAAAACCATTTACCATTTCAGTTGTGCTTTCTGGATCAGGATTTTCAACATATACAACCCGTGGTGGATTTGAAATAGCTGCATAATGCCCAATCTGTGTCCCAGGGATTGAAGAATATTGGCTGTTTAATGCTGATGCTAAACTTTCTGCGCTTTCTTTGCTTTTGCATTGGTATTTATTAGATCCACCAATAGTCTTGGCAATCCTATTGAGCTTTTGCTCATTGCTTTCGGTTATCTTTCTTTGTCCTCTTCGATATTTCCTGTTTTCTGTTCTGGGATAATTTGCTGGCATTTTAATCACCTGTGTTTAAATATAATTCTTCTGCAAGCTTAGCTGTCTTCCAGAAAGGGATATTGTATTTATCAAGCATTGTTGAGAGTAATGATTCAAATTTATGCACTTCGCCAAATTTATATCTTTCAATTCTTTCAAAATCATATCCAGATAAATTAAAACTAGCGAGATTTATCTTACCATTCTCTTTTTTCTTGATTTTATCAAGTGTGCAAAGCCATGGCTTATGATATTCTTCTGCCAGCTGCAAACCTTCTCTTCCTGCGATATCTGATGGCATAGCATCATTTAGCTGTAAAGACTCATGGGCATCGCTGTTATTTTTGTCTTCAAAATTGGAATAATCCAAATCCATCTCTTCATATTGACTTATTGTGAGTTGAGAATTAAGTAAATATTTAAGAGCATGATTATCATCCTTTATCTCAGTTCTAAATATAGTATAATCCTCATTCTTCATGCTTAAAATATCTTCTAGTTTATCGTTATGGATTATATTAATTTCATAACTCCTATCTATACAGCAGACTTGTCTAAGAGGATTTTCTACTGATGCTGGTTTCTCTGGGATATGCCGTATAAGAATTGTGATTTGTTTACCTTTAGGTCTTGGCAAGCCTGTATTTGGGTCAAATAACTTTGATATGTCTTTTTTATCCAAAACAGTATCATTACCAATAAGTGTGAAAGAATCTTGTGATTTTTCTATCTTACTTTCTTTTTTAGGATGATAATATGAATTTTTTTGTGATTTTTGGTAAGCATAGATTAAGTCTTCTGCCATAGTAGGGTATTGCCCTTTTAAATCCTTTAGATGTACTTTTAAATCTGTGAAAAATACTTCCATAAATGAATTGAATTCTTCTTCCATGATGCCTTTATCATAATCTCTATCTATTGATTTTTTTTCATTGCGCCAATTGTTCATTGTATCCTGCAGGAATGAATGCCAGTTACCAATGTTAAATTGCGAATCAAGTTTATTTGATAAGTATGAATAATATAGGCTGCCATAATGTGTGGAAAATATTTTATTGTCTACAGATTTAATCACTTTATTTGTTTCAAGCCTTCTTGCAAGTTTATACCTTGTAGTATGAGTTCCGATATTGTCTTCTTCAAGCAGTTGGAGGAATCGAGGCAATGAAATATAGCTTTTTTTAAGATTAGCTTGGAATGATGCGAAATTACCTGCCAGCAATTGCTTTTCAATCTGTTCTTTATCGAGTTTTCCCTTAAATGCCAGATAAATGTATTGATGATCTTTTGCATATTTCATTTGCTGTTCTTCTTCAATTACTTTTTTAAGACCAAGAAATAATG
>JAYEPB010000003.1:0-6501 GCA_034723595.1 Nanobdellota archaeon | reverse complement strand
TGCCTGACAATCAGCAATACAAATATAGTCTCAAGAGGAACAACAATTGAACCAGTTATATCAATGACATTATAGAATGCATTGTGTACATCCTTATAGATTATAGCAAAGAATAATAACAAAGGAATTATGCATGTCAGGAATGATGCAAGCCAGGGTTTCATCTTAAAATCAAACATGTACATCTCCTTGAGTGCCAGACCTACACCTATAAAAGAGGTAGCAAGCACAAGTATGCCGAATATGGCTCCGAATAATAGCACATTGCTGCCAATCTTCTCTGCTACGCCGAGGATAGCTCCGTCTGTTGTGGCAGTGCCTGTGATGCCTACAACTAATGCTGTAAAAACTACATATATCACAATAGGCAATACTGATCCAAGAATTATGGCTTTTTTCATGAGCTTCCTGTGCCTCCGAAGCTCTACGCCTATTTCTGATATGGATCCTAATCCATGGAAAGCAAATAGTATGACTCCAAAGGGTATGAGAAATGCTCCAGGATTAAAAGTCAGCACATTTTCCAAGGAGATCGAACCGAATGAGGCTATGAAAAATATAACAATTAAGAAAAGGATAAGACTGACAAAAAAAAACTCGCTTTTTGAAATTGCTTCGATACCGGCATATATAAGATAACTTGCCATGATGAAAAACAGGATTGAATAAAATACAGCACCGCCTCCAAAAATTGGTGTGAATAGTGCGCTAAGGAACTGCCCCTCCTTGATTATATACGCAATAAGCGCTCCATATGCACCAAAAATCATCAGGATAATCATTATCCATCTTCCATAATTCCCAAGGTATTTTTGCGCATATCCAGGAATCTGATGCTTTGCTTTTGTCCTTAATACAATCTCCCCCATATAAAGATTAAGGCATATAACTGCAACACCCAGAATAATGATAGAGAGCAATCCTATGACAAGACCTGATTTTGCGACTGCATAGGGTATGCCTAATATTCCTGCTCCGATGATATAACCAATCATAGTAGCAACTGCAACATATAACTTGTTTGCCATGATGTTCTTTTTAATAGGAGTAGTATTTATATGTTTCGTCAAAAATTTGCTGCGCTAATTTTTGTGGGGTGAGGGGAATCAGAGAGGGATAATGAATGTCTTAGGGTTTATTCCTTGAAGAAGGTTATTATTTATCTGCTTCATGTCAAGATGAAGTAAGAGAAATTACTAGAAAATTGAATGAAAAGAAAAAAATAAAGAATAATCATCTCTTAACTTTTGATATGATTAACTGCAGCATACACACAACCATAACCACATACACCAACTATTAAACCAGATGGTAATTCGCCTTTTTGGAGTAGATCAAAACTTCCTGTCAAAAGCGTCATGCCAAGATACATTGCTCCCGCTATAAGGATTGTGCCTATTGTTTTAAAGTGTTTTTTATCCATAATATCACCCCCCCTCGAGTTATTATATGAGAGGAATTAATACTCCATTTAAAAAGGCTATTGACAATTTTATCCTAAAGAGAATAATTTAATAATAATCTACGGTTGCATAAAAAAAGAATAAAAAATAAAAGAGACTAAGGATCTGTATGTTGCAACTTCTTATAAGCATATACATACCTTGCATCTTTATCGCCGCCACTAAAATCACTTAAAGCAAGGAAGTATTTTTCAACATTGAGTGCAGATTCTGAATTAAATGCTTCCCTATAATAAGAAAAATGGGGACGGAGGGATTCGAACCCCCATCCGCTGGTATAGCCCCTTGGAAGTCATCGGCTTGCGCCTCATCGCTCCACAAAGTCTGGAGCCAGCTATTCTAGCCAGGTTATACTACGTCCCCAAGCCTATCAATAAGAATTATCATCACTCTTTTAAATCTTTTGATGGTTTATTAGTGTTTTCTTAAAATCCTGGAAGATATGATAATCTCTTATGAAGTTATGATAAGAATAATCTTTAATATCCCATCTTTCTGCGACTATCTCGATGCCATCTTTAAGAGAGGGGTCAATAATAATATCTAATCCATGATGTTCAGTTCTGTATAACTCATTCTTTTTCATATTGCTGGAGCCTTTTATTGCCTGCTCATCTTCTAAATCCCCTGATTTTATAAATTGACCATATCTCATGAAAGGACAGGTTGAATTATTTAGTACAAAGAATAATTCTGGGTTTGATCCAAGCACGTGACTGGAGAGGGAATTTTCTTCAGGATATAAGCAAGATAGATGATCTGTGCTAATGTTGACAACAGAATTTTGCCCAGTTTCACTTTTAAGAAAATATTTTATTTCATTTAGAAGTTCATATTGCAGAGGGTCTATCATACTTAAGTTTTCGCAAAGCTTTTCATCTGCGGCTTTTTGGGTTTGATTGCCCCCTATTTTGCCTATTATAAACTGTTTTGTTTTTTCTTCTATTCCTGCATTAATATTCTCGTTTATCAGCTCATTCAGAAAATAAAGCGCATCAAGCCGCATGGACAGATTGTAAAACAAATTCTGATTATGCCACTCCTCATTTGTTTCTTTTGTATATTCAAGTATCCTTTGAGGTTCCAGAGAATCATAGCCACCAGTCCATCCCCTGAAACAGTTGCCTTTCCTGTCAAATCTTAATCTATCTCCCATTATATTGAATATATAATCACAAGATTTATTTTCATTGCCTGCTATTTCTTTAAGAACATATTCAACCTTATCTGCGGTATCTTTTGATGAACATCTTATAAATTCCTGCGCTTCAAGAGAGTGGGCTAGTCCATTGTTGTCTGAGCCTATATTAATGTGCGCGTGAGAATTATTAAAACATACTTCTATGAGGTCATCTCCCCTTGTTTGCAAGAGATTGCAGGATATATCTACCTCTGCATAAACAGGATTTTGCTTCTCAAAAAAGAATCTTATTTTGTGAGGATCATATGAAAAATAAGGTCTCTCACTTATAAGGTAATCTAATCCCGTTAAAACTTTGCTTATCCTATCAACTGAAAGATTAAATTGCGATAGTTTTTCAGATTTAAAATAGTTCATACTTTCTACCAGAGAAATCAAAACAATGCAAGATTTAAAAAGTTTTCCTAAAAACAGACAACATCCCCTATAGCGCTGCGGCTTTCAGCAATACTCCCTTTTTCAAGTTCGACTACATATCTTGATATATTTTTAGGATTATAAAATGAAAATGGTCTAAGATTTTCTTTTATCTCAACGATTTCCTTATCCTTATCCAGGAAGATGACATCTATAGGGAAAAATACAAACATCATATGCAAAGCATTTATCTTTTCTCTGCTGAACTCAAAAACAAGAGGAAGAGGTCTTTTCCTAAACATCATGCCCCTTGCCTGGGACAGCAATGAATTGCAGAGGATATAATGCTGTGATATAATGTTTCCTTTTGTGATGTTTTTTATCATTTTATCTAGGTATATCCTGCATATGAGAATATGGATTGCCAATTTAGAGAGTCAGACAATGCTTAAGATATTTGAAACGAGAATCTTGTTCAGGATTGAGATTGTCCCCTCTTTCCTCAGCTCATCATAATATCTGTAGAATGTTGCTTTTGAACAATATACCATTTGGTCTACTATTATTTCTTTTAACTCTGGAAGCATAATTCTTTTTAATCTGACAGTCTCCATGATCTTATTCTTGATTATCTCTTTCTTGTGTCTCCTGAACTTATGTATTACCTCTTTTTTAAGTTTATCCTCTTTTTGAGTTGCCAACTGCTGTGCCAGAGTTGAAACAGTATTTCTAAGCTTATTGTTTTCCACTATAAGAATATCAATCTGTTTCTGATTGCGGTCAACATCTTCCTGAATTCTTGTGAAATTTAGCTTTAGCAGCTCTTTCAGCTCGTTAATATCACTCATTTTTTCCCTAACAAAAATACATTATGTAATCCTTTAAATATTTTTCGAAAGGGGCAGAGATTTAGTTTACTTAGCAACAGCAGGAATGACCTGCACAACCTCTAAGGGGTCTTGTGCATCAGCTAATTTTTCTATCTGGGGCTCATCATTTATTACAGATTGCACAAGCTTTCCGTAATCATGGGCTGCCCTTGAGGATTTAGCATAGGTGAAGATAGATTTTCCGTTTGCCGGAGCTTCCTTGACTCGCGTGTCAACCCTTATAGGTTCGCTGACAATCTCATAATAATCACTTCGTATCTTATCAAGGCTCTGCCTGCAAATTTTGTTCCTCTTGTCAAATAAGGTAGGAACTATTTTTGTTATTTTGATATTATGGCCAAATACTGTGCTCACATTAGTAATAGCTTTTACTATCTTGCTAAGACCGTCAATTCCAAGATAGTCTGTTGAGACTGGCACAAGAGCCTCGTCTGCATAAAGAAATGCATTCTGATTCAATATTCCCAGAGAGGGAGGGCAGTCAAGAATTACATAATCATAGTCTTTTATCTGCTCAAATTTGCGCCTGAGAAGAGTCTCTCTGTCTTTCTCATTAGTTATTATAAGCTCGCATCTTGTAAGCGTTTCTTTACTTGTTATAACATCAAGATTTTTTCCGAGAGGTCGTATAGCTTCAAGAACGTTTATGCCACCGACCAGGATGTCATGCATATCTGGCTGATCATCGCAATTAAAGCTTGTCCTGATTCCACCCTGAGCATCCATATCAACTAATAATACCTTTTTTCCCTGCCTGGAAAGCCCTGCAGCGAGATTAACAGCAGTAGTTGTCTTTGCAACCCCTCCTTTTTGGTTTATAATACAAATTTTTCTCATGTTCTCTGTCACCCCTAGTTTATTTCATAAATTCTATGTTGAGATAGGGAAATGTATACTGGTTTATAAATCTTTCTTTTTTGTAAATCTAGATAGGGAACCTCAAGAAAAACGAAGCCCACAAAAATCTGAATGCACCAGGCTCATCCATATTTTATGTGTCAAGATGTAGACCAAGAAGAGAAGTACGAAAGTAAGAAGTGGTTTTATTGCAATTTTAAACAAGATTGAAAAAATATTTAAATAAGTAGATAGAATCATAGCATAAAATGGAATGCCAAAAAGAAGTTAACCTCGAGAACTGCACTTGCCAATGTGATTGTTCTAAGAAAGGAATATGCTGCCAGTGCCTGAGCTATCATCTTAGCCTGAGTGAGCTTCCTGCATGCTGCTTTCCTGACGATGTGGCAAAGACACATGAAAGAAGTTTCAGGAAATTTGTTGAGCTGCATCAGGATCTGCTTGATTAATGCATAAGATTTATTAAGTTTTGAAGAACCTGATACTTCATGCCAGATTTAAAGCAGGATATCAGGGCAATGAAGATTGAAACAACAGAATGCAGAACCATAACTATAGACAAGGCGCTGAAAGAGAAAGATGCATTATTTGTTGATGCCAGGACTCCGAAAGAATATGAGGAAGCACATATTCTTCATGCAATAAATATTCCTCTTATGTCTAATTACCAGAGGCATATAATCGGAACTATCTACAAGCAGCAGACCCAGGAAGATGCAATCAAAAAAGGATGGGATTTCTTTGAGCCAGTAGTCAAGGATTTTATTGAGCAGTTCAAAAAGATAAAAAACAAGAAGATAATAATATATTGCTGGAGAGGAGGGATGCGCAGCAGAATTGTTGTTAACCTGCTTAAATTATTTGGGATAAAAACTTTCCAGCTTGAAGAGGGATTCAAGAGATATATGAATGAGATTATATGGGAAGGTATCAAAAGATTTGAAAAAAGCTATGAACCAAAGCTTATTGTGCTGTTTGGGAATACAGGAACAAGAAAGACTGCAATAATCAATAAGATTATTGAACAGAGACTGCCTGCTATTGATTTTGAGGGGCTTGCCCAGCATAGGGCATCGGTATATGGAGGAGTCAATCTCAATCCAAGAAGCCAGAAGATGTTTTCTATATTGCTTTACCATGAGCTTGACAGGCTCAGGAGTGAAAAATATATAATTGTCGAGGGAGAATCAAACAAGATAGGAAATGTATTTCTGCCCAAGTTCATAAGCAGGAAGATAGAATCAGATATCAAGATTAATTTAAAAGCTGACATCAAGACAAGGGTTGCTGCAATAAGAGAAGAATATTTTTCAAATAAGGAGTCAATTGATGACCTGCATAAGATAACAGGATCTCTTGCAGGAAGAATAGGGAAGAAAAATGTGCAGATGCTAAGGGGCTGGCTTGACAGCAAGGAGTATGACAAGTTCACAGAATACCTGCTTATCAATTATTATGACAAAAGATATATCCATAACAAAAAGGGTTATGATTATGATATTGAGATTAATAGTGATTATATTGATGAGGCTGTGAAGGATGTTGTTGATTTCTATAAGAGTATTAAATAAGGATTTTTAAGATAGGATATATGCTACCAATAACTAGTCAACGAGCTAACAAATAGGGCAAAGTATATAAAGGATAGTGTTTTTATTATCCTAGAGGTGATTATTTTGAATCCAGAAAAGCTTGCAATAAGAAAAAAGATGATATCTTTATTGAAAAAGAA
>JAYEPB010000002.1:0-6559 GCA_034723595.1 Nanobdellota archaeon | reverse complement strand
GAAGAAATTGCTGAAGGTCAAGTAAAGAAGATAGGTAATGGTGCTATGATATTATCATCAAAAAAACATTTGGGAAAAAATGTTTATATTCTTATAAGGAAGAATTAATATTTATGCGACACAGCAGAGAAATGAAAACTATTTTAAATAGGTTTGTATTCTTAAGCATCATGAATACGATAATTGGACAGGGAGCAGAAGCGACTATATATCTTGCTGAAAATGTGATAAAAGAAAGGCTTGAAAAATCATACAGGCTGGAAGAGATAGATGCATCTCTTCGAAAAACAAGGACAAGGAAAGAAGCAAAGCTGCTTGAGAAATTGCAGAAGATTAGTTTTCCAGCCCCTAAGTTAATATCCACAGACAAGTTGTCCAGGATTGAAATGGAGTATCTTAAAGGACCAAAATTAAGAGACTTTCTTGATGAGAAAAACCATAGGATGCAGTGTATTGAATTAGGCAGGAAGATAGCTGTGCTTCATAATAATGATATTATCCATGGAGACCTGACTACATCAAACATGATAGTTAATGATGAAATATTCTTTATAGATTTTGGATTATCATTCCATTCTGCAAAAGTAGAGGACAAAGCTGTTGACCTCCATTTGCTGCGTCAGGCATTTGATTCAAAGCATTTTGATATCTGCGAAGGTTGTTTTGCTGCTGCATTAGAAGGATATGAAAAAGAATCATCTAATGCCAAGGAAATATTCTTAAGGCTTGATAAAGTAGAAACAAGAGGAAGGAATAAGGGTAAGGGATAATTACATTCTAAATTATATCTAAGATAAATTTATATAATCTCTGAATTGGATATTAATCAGATAAATGGAGATATATTCTAATATTAAATTTTATTCAAATACTCATTATTCTTATCCAAATGAACAAATGAACTCCTCCCAAACATAAATGTGGGGTATCCTCCTAAATGTCTTATACCATATGGATTAGCTTCAAAATCATCCATTACTTTTTCAGAGAAATCATATACTTCTAAATCAGATACATTAATTTCAAATTCTAGTGTTTTTTCAAGTGATTTAACCATAGTGTTTGGAGATGATTAATAATTAATAATCTTAATGAAATTACCCTTTTCAACTGTATCCTTATGCTTTTGCAGCATATCCTTAAAGTCAGGATAAACGTCTGTAACACGCTTAACAGAATCATCAGTATCAATAAACTTAGGATTGATGTATCTTAATTTTGTCCTAGAATAGAAATCAAAATCATTTGGGTCATTTATTATTTTTAAATTTGGATTAAGCATATTTAATTTATTAAGAATATTTGAATTATTTGATTCCTTAAGTTTATCATATACAAAAGCATCATCTTCAAATAAATCTTTTTGTGAAATTATATCAGAATCAAGCGCAATTTTAATAGCATCCGCGAGTATCTGAAACAATGTAATTTCCAAAGGATGAGCCCACTTTGTTTCATCCATCATCAAGTAATCTTCTGCAAATTTTCTTGCAATTTTTTCTTCTTTTATTATGATTTCATTATCATCTACAATAAAGCTTGAGATATATTCATTTATTCTATCTTTAAATCCATAACTGGCAATCATGTCTCTTAAAGCATAATCTATTCTGTCAGCGCATAGGTCAGGAAGAGGTTTTTCTAATAATGGGAAATTAAGTTCATCAAAAAATCTCTCATCATCAAATCCGTATGCCTCAAGTATTGCAGGAATTTCAGAATTTGTTAATATTGTTTTATGAAATCTCTCATGAAAATCATGATCCTTATTTTTGAACACAAAATCTATTACATGAGAAAATGCAGTATGAGGTGTATCATGGAGCAGGCCTGCGATCTGCTCTTCCAAAGGCGCATCAAGCTTCTTTAAGAAGGCCATCACACCTAATGAATGCTCATATCTGGTAACATCTTTGCCTTTAATTACATATTGTGATGCTCCTGCCTGATTAATACCCTTTAATCTCTGTACTGGATATGAATCTATAAGGTCTATTAACACTGGTTCTTTAATTTCAACTATCCCATAAACCCGATCATCTATTATCATTTTAAAGTGAGAAATGTTAGTAATTTATAAGGTTTGT
Organism: Nanobdellota archaeon; assembly: GCA_034723595.1. Taxonomy (GTDB): domain Archaea; phylum Nanobdellota; class Nanobdellia; order Woesearchaeales; family JAGLGH01; genus JAGLGH01. Next base: position 4,472 of record JAYEPB010000002.1, on the reverse strand, counting down.
TAATAATTATTCCAAATATCTTTCTATTATATTTATTTTGATTGCTTTTTTTCAAGATCTTCTATAGTCTGTTCTTTTTCTTCAAGCTTTTCAGTATACCTGCATTTTGGATAATTGTTGCACCCTAGAAATGCGCCATAGATAGACTTTCTGACAACAAGTTTTCCTTTTTTGCATTTTGGGCAGGTCTTTTCAAGTTTTCCTGATTCTATCTCTTCCATCTCTTTTTTTGCTTCTTCTGTCTGGAACATCTTGCTGGGGCATTTTGGATTTATGCATATATCCTGCGGCCGCTTTCGCTTCTTGATTATAGTCACTATTGGCATACTACAATGCTCGCAGATTTTTTTTGTCGGTTTCACCATGGCTGCTGGAATTGAAAATGTTGTATTACAATCAGGATATTTATTGCATGCGATAAAATTTCCAAATTTTCCTTTTCTTATTGCCAGTTCGCCATCTTTGCAGTTAGGGCATTTGCCTACATGGGTCATCACGTTCCTTGTCTCGATATTTGCTTTTGAAAGCTCCTCCCCTATTTTAAGCTCGTTCTTCTTGAATGTAGTGAGAATTTTTGTAAGAACTTTTTTTACATGCTTGATGACCATATCATGGGTTTTTTTCTTTTCTCTTATTTCCTGCATCGCTTCTTCAAACTCATTTGTAAGCTGCGCATCAACTATCTCAGGGCAGTATTTATCAAGAACATCGCATGTCCTTATGCCAAGTTCAGTAGCTTGTATTGCTTTCTCTGTGATATAACCTCGTAAGTAAAGATTTTCGATGATTGTTGCGCGCGTAGCTTTTGTTCCCAGGTTGCGTTTCTCAAGTTCCTTGATTATTGATGCTTCAGTATATCTTTTTGGAGGCTGAGTTTCTTTGTCAAGCTTGTCTATCTTCTTTATTTTGATCATATCTCCTTTTTCAACCTTTGGCAATTCTTCATCTTTTAGCATGACAAATCTGCCGTACAATTCAAACCATCCTTGTTCGACAGTTCTTGTACCTTTTGTAATAAATGGCTCATCTTTGACATCAATGATGATCTTCATTGTCTCTCTTGTTGCAGGTTCGCCAAATACTGCGAAGAATCTTCTGACAATCAGTTCGTAAAGGTCCATAGTCTTCTTATCTTCATAATCAGGAATATGCCCTGTGGGATATATAGCTGGATGCGCAGCATCTGTTTTCTTGCCTTCGTTCGGAATAAGCTTTGTTTTTGTGAGAACAAAATCTGCTTCTTTCCTGAACTTATCCTGTTTTTTCAGAGATTCGATAATTTTTTTGCAGCCTATTTCTTTTGGCAGCTTTTGCGATGATGTTCTGGGGTATGAGATAAATCCGTCACTGTATAATGTCTGCGCTAATTCTAATGTGCGTTTAGGAGTTGTTCTTATTGTTTTATATGCTTCAATCTGCATGCTGGTAAGATCAAATGGGAATGGAGGCTGTGTCTTTGATTGCGTCTTTGTGACATCAGAGATTTTTGCTTCTTTTTCTGATTTTATTTTTTCAAATATATCATCAACTTTTTTCTTGTCAAAGAATTTGTCTTCCTTATGATTTGCTGTAATCTCTGACCCTTTGACATTGCCATCCATCTGGATCTGCCAGAAAGGTTCAGGAATAAATGCAGCAATCTGTTTTTCCTTGTCAACAAGAATCTTTAATGCCGGTCCCTGCACTCTGCCTGAAGAAAGGAGTTTGAAGGATTTTGTGGCATTTTTTATAGCAAGAGTCAATGCCCTGCTCAGGTTTATACCGTATATCCAGTCCATCTCATGCCTAGTTACGCCTGCATTGACCTGCCCCCATTCAAGAGTTGGAGATTTTGTTGCATATGATTTGATAAGGTCTGGTTTTGTAAGTGTACTGAACTTCATCCTTGAGGCATCTTTTTTCTTGCACAGGAACTTCAAAGCATTATATCCTATTACTTCCCCTTCTATGTCAAAGTCTGTAGCGATTGTAAAGGTATCAGCCTCTTTTGCAAGCTTCTGCAATGCTGTCCTATATTTAGTTGTAAATGCGCTTCCTTTGTTTATTTTTGAAGTAGGGACCCACTGCGTGTTAAATATTGGATAAGTCCATCCTTTCTTATCTTTCTCTGCAACCCCATATAGATGACCAACTGCGCAACCTACAATGATATCATTACCATTGTGCTCAAGCTTGTAATAAGGCACTTTATTTATGTTGAGTTTATTTGCTCTTCCGTCGGCAAGCGCATCAGCTATCTTCTTGGCTGCATTCGGTTTCTCAGTGATTATGAGTTCTGTCATGTGTGTAAGGAATTTGTTACTCTATAAAAATCTTTTGTAGAATTTAATCAAAATAATTTATCAAGAACATCTATTGTATAAAGGATTGTTGCATGAGCCTGAGATCTTGAAGGATAGAATGCCTTTTGTTTCTTATGGACTGTAAATATTCTTACCTGATTGATGAGATGAATCTGCTGCGTGAGTCCGGGATCCAGGCTTATATTCTTTTCTGAGAGCTTTGCGATTATTTTTCCTAATCCTATGCCTGGTGATTTCTCAAGAAGATCTACTCCTACAGCTTCATAATACTTTCTATGCAGGGCAGTCTCTAGGATTCTGCCGCAGAGTATGACTGCGCTTCTGTACAGTTCGTAATTGAAGCATGCTTCAACTTCATGGATCTCTGCTTTGATTTCGCTTGCAATAGCTTCAGGGATATTATTTGATTGCAGTTTCACAACTTTGCCAGTACATATTACGCTGCCTGCAAGCTGGTTGATACGATTTATTGTCTTATTGATCTTTTCGAGATTGCTCCCTTTTATTTCACAGGTTAGCGATTTGAGCTCTAGGGCTTCTTGACTTTGGTCCAGACCTTCAATGTCTTTCCTGAATTGCCTGAGCGCTGTAAAGAAATTTTCTTTTAAGTATTCAGATTGTCTTGCTCTGAAACTTATAAGTGATTTGCTTTTATTGCATTTTTCAAGAGGTATTTTTTTTCGGAATATTTGCTCAAATGTTTTGCTTAGTTTTCTTGCAGAATCCCTGATATTTGCCATAATTGTATTTAATTAAAAGATTTATTTAAATCTTTCCAATAAAACCTACTGATTTTATAAATGCATAAATATTCTTATTTTCTATGATTCGCATATTCAGAAGAACAATAAAAGATAGCTCGCTTAAGATATGCAGCAGCCATGAGCGTAGCGCATGGTATTATGTAATTAATCCTTCAGAAGATGAAAAACTGGAAATTATGAGGAAGTTCAGGTTATCAAGAGATGATATGGAAGATATGCTAGATGAGCATGAAAGACCTCTTATAGATAAGGAAGATGACAAAATAGCTTTGATTATCAGAATACCTTTTATGATAGAAGAGAAAGGGCAGATAGTATTTAGTACTATTCCTTGGGGGATTGTCATAAATGATTATAATATTCTTACTGTCTGCAAGCGTGAAACAATGCTGATGAGGGAGTTTACAACAGATATGATAAAGGATCTTTATACTACCAAAAGAACAAGAATGCTGCTTCAGATATTTTCAAGGACTAATTTTTATTATATGCGGTTTCTCAGGCAGATGGAAAAATTAATTTATAAAAAAGAAGTTGCTATTAAGAAACTGCAAAATGACGATATAGTATATCTTGTCGAAGCTTGCAAATCTTTGCTTTTTTTTCAGACTTCTTTAACAGAGAACGGAAATATTCTTGAAAGGATAATGTCAGGCAAAGTTATTAAGCTTTATGAACAGGATCAGGACATACTTGAAGACATAGTCATTGATAATAAGCAGACAATAGAGATGACAAAGATATTCTCTAAGATAATATCAAATATACGGGAAGCTTATAGCTCTATCCTTAATAACAACCTGAATAAAATTATGAAGTTTCTTGCAGCAATGACTGTGATACTAACTATACCCACCATCATGGGTACTGTTTATGGAATGAATGTTGATCTTCCTTTTCAGCAGACCAATTTCATATTTACTTTTCTTCTGACTTCCTCTTTACTTATAGCTACATTTGTAGTTCTTTTGTTTTATAAGAAAGGCTGGCTTTGATAAAATATAAATTTGCTTTGAAAATACAAAGTTTTTTAAATAAGATATTCTTCGTATTTTAAATATTTTATGAGGTGTTGATAAATGGAACAAGAAAATAACGAATGTTCTGGATGTCCTGGATGTTGTCCTCCTGATGAAGGCAAGTCTGAGGAAACTTCAGTGAAACAAACAGAAGAAGAAATGAAAACAGAAGATGATGTTGAAGCAGAAGAAGAAACTACTGAAGAAGAACCTGAAGCTGAAGTAGAGGAAGATGCAACCGAAGAAACAGAAGCACCTGCTGAAGAAGAACCTGAAGCTGAAGTAGAGGAAGATGCAACCGAAGAAACAGAAGCACCTGCTGAAGAAGAACCTGAAGCTGAAGTAGAGGAAGATGCAACCGAAGAAACAGAAGCACCTGCTGAAGA
>JAYEPB010000001.1:0-6579 GCA_034723595.1 Nanobdellota archaeon | reverse complement strand
GGATGAAATAAAAGCAGCAGAAAGAAAACCAACTAAGAAAAAGCCAGCTAAAAAGAAGGCTATTAGAAAACCAGTGAAAAAAGCAGTCAAGAAAAAGCCTGCGAAAAAGTAGAAACCTGGCAAAACAAAAAGCTTTATAAATGCCCATCAACTTCCTATAGAATATGAATGCAGTAATATCAAATTTCAAGCAATCAAGGCATACTACTCATGGAAACCAGATGATAGTTATTATCAAAGAGGTTTCAAAAAGAGAAGAGGCTTCAAAGCTTGTAGGAAAAAAAGTGATTTGGACAAGCCCGGCAAAAAAAGAAATCAAGGGAGAAATCAGATCTGCTCATGGCAATTCAGGTGCAGTCAGAGTTCTTTTTGAGACTGGCATGCCTGGACAGGCAGTCGGCAGCAAAGTAAAAATAGAATAATTTTGTTCTTACTCTAAAGTCATTTTCTGAGAATCATGAATATTTGCCGGATTATTTTAGTAAACACATATAAAGAAGCCTGTATTTATACTGATTATGTTATCTGGAAAAGAAATTAAAATATTATCACATTTAAGACAGGACTCTAGGCAGAGATTCATAAGTATTGCCAGAAAAACTGGACTGCACAAGCTTACTGTTTCTAATATTACAAAAAAACTCCAGAATAAAGGAATAATAAAGCACACAGCTCTTCTAGATTTCAGAAACATGGGCTATGGCATAATCACAAGTTTTGCATTAAAGTGCAGGCAAAAATCCAGGCTGAATGATTTTCTCTTCTCACACCCTAATATCAATTCCCTATCAACAATAAAAGGCAACTACGACTTCTTTGCTGAAGCAGTATTCAGGAATATGAAAGATATGCATGATTTTATTGAAGAGCTTGACAGCTTTGAGATTGAAGATATGCAGCAAATACATCTTATTGAAGACATAAAAAAAGAAGCTTTTGTGGTTTCAGAGTGAAGTAAGCATTGTAGGACTTGAGGATCCAATATACAGCATGAATACATACGGAAAGATAATAAAAAAAGCAATAATCATTTAGACTTTTTTGCTGCCTTGCTTTTAGATTTGATTTTGGATTTTTCTGTTGTTTTAGCTATAGGCAGAGTGAAGAAGAATGTTGTCCCCTTGCCAGGCACAGATTCAAACCATATTTTTCCTTTCATCAATTCAACCAAGCCCTTACATATCGACAGGCCTAATCCAGAACCTTGAGTTCCTTTTTTCAGTGAATAAAATCGCGTGAAGATGTATTTCTTCTTATCATCAGGGATGCCCATGCCAGTATCCTTGACCTCAAACTGCACAAATCTTCCTTTTTTGCTGGCGCTTAATGAGATTGTCCCACCCTCAGGAGTAGCACGGACTGCATTTATAATAAGATTTCTAAGAACCTGCTGCACTCTTGGCATATCACCAATTACATTAGGCAGATTCGGGTCATGCTGACATACAGCCTTTATATTGTTTTCTGTTAGAATTATTCCCATGCACCCTTTTGTTTCCCTGCATATCTTACTGATCTCAAGATTACTCTTGTCTATCTTAATCTTGCCTAAGCTCAGTTTTGTTGAATCAAGCAAATCAATAACCAAGTCAAAAAGCCTCTTTGTATTGTTCTTAATCAGCTCAAGGTAATAAACCTTCTTTTTCTCGCCGCAAGGAATATCTTTGTCCAGCAATAGATTGACAAATCCCTTGATTGAAGTAAGAGGAGTTTTCAGTTCATGAGTAGCGACTGAAATGAAGATGTCTTTCTCTGTATCAAGGCTCTTTAACTCATTATATGCTACCTGCAGTTCTGCTGTCCTCTCCCTAACCTTGTTTTCAAGCTCAATATTATACCTCTTTATTTTCTCATTCGCAACATGGAGTGAGTGAGTCATGTGATTAAATGATTTCGCAAGAAGAGCAATTTCGTCTTTTGATTTTACAGGGACTTGAATATTAAGATTCCCTCCTGAAACCTTTTTGGATGCAGATTCTAATTCCTCTATTGGCTTGGATATTGAAATTGATGTAAAATATGAGATCAAAACTCCTACAAGGATAATAATAAGCACTATAACAATAAATTGCAAGTTTAATCTATTTATCACCCTTTTCTGTTCATCTACATTCTCTTTTAAATAATTGATATTTTTAAGAAGGAATTCATTGTCAATCTGTTTTAATGTTTTCAGTTCTGAATAAATCCTGATATACAAGTTGTTCATAAGTCTTGCATCGCCTTTTGCAAATTCAGGAGATTCTAATGTGGCCAGGGCTTCATTAAGATTCTGAATGGATGTTTTAAATTCAATCAATCTGCCATTAAGCAAATCCCATTTTATAGAGGGTATTCTTTCTAAGATATCATCTATATCCAGATTATAATTTTCTTTATATTCACTAGACCCCAAGATTAGATATTTATCTATATTATTTTCAATAGATTCAAGAGAGACAGAGATGCTATTTAAATTCACCATATTATTGCTATATGGGATTATCTCATCTGCCAGGGTATTGATCCTATCAAGATAAAAGAAAGTGGTTATGGTAAGAAGAAGAATAAGAAAAATAATCGAACCAAAACCGCTTCCGAGCTTCCATCGTATTGACGACTTAAAAAAATTTAGTGTTGCCATGTTCAATCATATATCTTTTGCGCGTTTTTTATTTGCTCAGGCAGGAATACAATCCCTAACTCGTTTGCTATTCTTGCATTCAAGAACAACCTTCCCTGCTTATTTATCACAACAGGAATGTCATTAGGCTTTTTTCCTCCAAGTATCTCAAGAGCAGTGTTTGCAGTCCATTCACCATGTTCTTCAGGAACAAGCACCATGCCCATCAGAGAATAATCCATCATATAATCTCCTTGTGTGATTGAAGGGATTTTTGAATTTTGCAAGACAAATTGTTTTGTCTCTTCAGGCTCCCATTCAGCCAGGTTTCCACATGCGCCGATGATCAAAAAATCAACTTTATCCTGCAATTCGAGGAATTTCTCCTGCCATTCAACGCCATTTGCGACTAATGCTACCTCAGCAATTCCGCCTTCAATGCTCTTTGAATAGAATTCAATATTCTGCTGTTCACTCAAAACATCCTGCGAAAGATATCCTGCTCTTGTTCCTTTTGCATAAATCAAGAGATTCTCAACCATCTTGCCAACAAGAGGTGATTCCTCAATCCCTGCAGTATTTGTGTAGGGAGTCCCATATACTGATGAATCCCCATTAATGCCACCAAAGACTACTGGTATATCAGAGTCCTTATAAAATGGCATGATGACATATTTAAAAGCATTATCATCAACAGTGATAATGAGGTCTGGCTTGAATGCTTCAATCTCATCTTTTGCCTTGATTCCAGCAGCTGTCTTGAATTCTTCTGAAGGATTATTTTTGGTATCCATGTATATTACTTTAAGTTCAACTCCAGTATCTTTAAGAACTGCCTCTGCTGCTGCCTGTTCCCTGTCACTCCATTCAAATCCTTCATGATATGAATTTATAAAAATAATCTTCTTTCCTCCATATAAAGAATCTTTGCTCTCAATGTCTTCATCGATAGCCTGATCAGTTTCAACAGTTATTCCACAACCTGCAATTATAAAACTTACAAGAATTAAAGCAAGAGTAATTTGTATTATATTTTGTATTTTCATGGTTTCACCTCTATAAAGAGTTTTGAAAAACCCTTTACTTCTACAATATAATCTTCTCTATTTATAATTTTCGGTCAAGTCAGTATCTCCTTCGGAGATACTGTTTATATAGTTTAAGGCAGTGGTTGGCAAGTGGCAAGTGGAATTTCGCAAAATTATACTATTCATCCAATGCCTAAAGACACGCCCAGTTGCTACGCAACTGAACTATTGGAGTTCTGGCTAGATTTCTTAAAAAATTTTATACAAGTATTTGACTTATGCAAAAGTTTTTTCCGAAACAGTCGCAAATTCTAGTGTTTTTTCATAGAAATCCTTTTTAAAGACAACTCATCTGCATCCTACATGGTAAAATACATCAAGATCGGAAAAGAAAAAAGAAAAGAACAGGATACTAAACCATCAGGAATAAAAAAATATATTGCGATTGGAACAGCTGGGCTTCTTATTGGAGGACTATCTTTTGAATACATAAGACACATCAGCTACTGGAAGCCAAGAGTGCATACTGCGCTGTCTATAAATTCTCCTGCCAGCCTGGAATACAGAATAGATAATCTAGAACAAGACCTGAGTGAATTTCCTCAATATACTGATAATCTAGTCTATAAAGGAATCAGGGCAATGCAGGAAAAAGAATTATCTTTCAGTCCTGAAAATTATATGGAAATGTTTGGCATCATAAAAAATAAGATCGAAGATAATCCTGAACTGCTTGATCACCTGGGACCTAATGCCCTTGCATATCAGGAGACACGCGTGCTCAGAACATGTAAGAATCAAGTCAAGGATGCTTATCAAAGCATTAGAGAGCTAGCTGTTGAAACCAAAGATAAGCTCAAGAACTTATTTACTGAATAAGGTATAAACCATGCAGAATCTAAAAAAATACATCAGATATATCATTCCTCTGGCTATTGGCATCAAACTTGGCTCATGGATTGGGTGGGCAAATCATCAGGTAAGCTATGTGCAGGAATCCAAGCTTGAACGCATAGCTGAAGATAAGTCTATAGTCATCCATCCTAGATCAGGCGAAAAATATCTCATTGATTTCGGCAATAAGATTGTAATCCCTTATAATAATAAAATATTAGCAAAGTTCAAACAAGAAGCAGAAATGAATTATTTGATCAAGAAATAGGTGATAAAAACATCAAAAGGTGAGAATTATGGAAAATGACATAACTGAAAAAATAAAAGCAAATATAAGAAAAAAAAGGCAGAATCAACTGATGCAGACCCAAATAGCAGGTAATAAATCTATTGAAACATATAATGAAAACCCAAGAAAAGGCAATACACTCTCAATAGTCCAGAAATATTATGATACAGTAAGAACCACAGGCAGACAGAATCACTGTCAGACGTCTATAAGTTATAAGGATATACAAAAGGTTGTCAGAGAAATAAACTGCGTACAGGGAGAATTTGAGAATATGAACAAGAGGGCAAATGCCAAAGGCCTGCAAAGCCTTGTGCTGAGATCTTATGATTATATAATGAAATCTGCTGGAATGCAAAAGCAATATCACTCAAACATGGAATTATTTGACACGCAAATCTATAATGTCAGCTGCCTTAATAAGCTTCTCGGAGCCATGGTGATGAACAGCAGTTCAGAGCTTAATGTTCTTAAAGGAAGAGTAAATAAGCTGATCAATGAAGAAGAAAACAGCTATCATAAATTTAGTGTGCTTGAAGAAAAACTGCCAGGCATGATTACCCAACTTGGAGATACAAAAAAGCTCTTCCAGGATATGAAGCAATCTGACAATAAATATTTTTCAATGCAAAGAGAACTTATTAATCAGGAAAGAGAAGTAGATGAGTCATACTCAATATATAACATACTTAAGCAAAAAAGCATAGGCTATGCCAGACACAGGCAGAATCTTACCTACATGGAATCGCTCTTTAGGATATCACTCAATAATGCAAAGAATCTTGCAAGCATAACAAAGCATATTGGTGAGACTTTGATGGATAATAGAAATGTATTCTATGAATGCAAGAATCTTGCTTATGCATCAGCAGCTGTAAACGGCGGACTGGATGTGCTTTCTGATTATAACAAGAAGCTTAATCAGGAATTTATAACTGGAGTCAAAAATATTCAGGCATTCATACATAACAATGATAACTTAAAGATGATTGACGACAGCAATCATAATATCCACAATCTAATTGAAGATATCAGAACCATTGGCTATAAGCAGGACATGATTAGCGACACAATCATGGCAAATAAGTGATATAGGAGCTTAACTATGAACTCTGCAACGATTCGTAGGATCTTATATAACCTGAATGCTGGCTATAGAACAAACATCATTAACCCTAGATTCACCAGAAATACCAGCCTTAGTGATAAGATAAAAACTGAGATAAGAAAGAATTCTGCTGCACGAAAGACTCAACAAGGTAGGATCTATAATAATAATAATAATCTCGATTCTGTCATAAGTAATATCAGACAGAGATACAGGCAAAAGCAAGAGCAGACAAAATTAAATCTCAATTCAATCAAAAATGATTATTATGTGTACATCAATGATGCTTCTGTGATTAATCCTTTTGGCCTTGATGCTCAGGTTCTTGCTACAATTAAAAATGAAACAAAAGATTGCTATACCCAAGAATTAAAAGCTAAAAAACTGTTTGACTGGTTTGAAGAGAATATCAAATATGGCGAAAATAAGAAAATCACTGGCTATTCCACAGGTCAGGAAGTATTCAGGAACAAAGAAGGAGTATGCGGGGAGATGGCATTTCTTTATGTCACTATGGCAAGAGGATTGGGATTAAAAGCAAACTATGTCAGCGTAAAACAGGATTATGAAAAAAAGAAAGTCAATCATGCCTGCGCAGGCGTGGATGTGGAAAGAGGATTTATCCTTATTGACCCTGCATATGATACATTTGATATCA